>NZ_NSGB01000008.1:0-257800 GCF_002294785.1 Mesorhizobium sp. WSM3868
CGAACTGCTTGCAGGATCGACAAAACAAGCCGCACTCGGGCCTCCTCTGCTACGAGAAAGCCTCTCAAGAATCCTTCTTTTGCGGCTTGGCAATAGCCAATCAACTTATCTGCGATTCCCCTGCCCCTTGCGGGGGAGATGCCCGGCAGGGCAGAGGGGGTCGTCTCACGTCGAGCGCCAACGTCCTCGCGCGTCGCGCGCCAGCAAGGCGCTTCACGCGCGGCGACCCCCTCTGTCGCCTGCGGCGACATCTCCCCCTCGAGGGGGGAGATTAGGCGCTTACCCCGTGACATATCGCTTCCCCTGATTATATGATAAGACAACTCCACTAAAACGGAGGCGCCTCCGTTTATTTACGTGGGGGCTGACCCGCATGGGTTCAAGCCCCATACTGCGAGAGTGGAGAAAAAGCTGACTGAACAGCCCTCGGAGCCTGCCGAAAAGCCTGAAACGCCGGCGCCAAAGCCGCTGCGCGCCGACGCGCGGCGCAACCGCGACAAGCTTGTCGAGGCGGCGGCGCAGGCGTTTGCCGCCGAGGGTGTCGATGCCTCGCTGGAGGAGATCGCCAAGCGGGCAGGAGTCGGCATCGGCACGCTCTACCGGCATTTCCCGACGCGCGAGCATCTGCTCGAGGTGGTCTACCGCCGCGAGGTGGAAGCGCTCTGCCATGCGGCCGAGGAACTTGCCGGCGCTCATCCGCCCGATGTGGCGCTGGAACTCTGGATGCAGCGCTTCGTCGACTACATCGCCACCAAGCGCGGTCTGGCGACAAGCCTGCGGCTGTTGCTCACCACCAACTCGACGCTGTTCTCCGATACCTCGGGCCGCGTATCCGGCGCGCTGAAGGGGCTGGTCGAACAGGCCGCAGCTGCGGGGAAGATCCGCGCCGACGTCGATGCGTCGGACGTGCTGCATGCGCTGGGCGGCATCTACTCCGCCCCCAACACGCCCGACTGGCGGGACCGCTCGGGGCGGCTGGTGAAGCTCTTGATGGATGGGCTGAGGTTCGGGGCATCGGAGGCGGCGAAAGCCGGCTGAAGCACCGCTAGCTGAGCGCGCTTCGTCTGTCCGGTTCCAAGCTGGTGATCCAGTCCGCAAAGGCCGACATCGCGGCGGTCGGTTCCCTGGACTTCAACTTGGTCAGCCAATAGCTGCCGAGCGATATTGAGGCCTGGAAAGGGCGCCTTATCGACCCCTTGCTCAGTTGTCGCGAAAACATCAGCGCCGGAGCCAGCGCAACGCCTGCCCCTTGTTCGGCGGCTTCCATCATCGCCAGTGAAGAATCGAAGACGATCGCGCTCGCGAAGTTCGCCGGCGCTTCCATGCCGGCGGCCTCGAACCAGCGGCTCCATTCGTCCTGACGGTAGCTGCGCAGCAAGGTAAGCGCGCCGAGGTCCTGCGGCGCGTGAAGCGTCGCCGCCAGTTCCGGCGTGCAAAGCGGCGTCAGAGGTGCTTCGAAAAGTTCCGTCGCATCAAGTCCATGCCAGGCGCCGTTGCCGAAGCGGATCGAAAAATCCAATCCCTCGGCCGCCAGGTCGACGCGGTTGTTGTTGGTGGACAGGCGCAGCTCGACGAACGGATGGGTGCGCCGGAAGTCTTCCAGTCTCGGAAGCAGCCAGCCGACGGCGAAGGTTCCGACGGCGCCGACGACGAGCGGTTCGCGCAGTTTTCCAGATCCGACCCGCTCCAGCGATCGCGCCAGGCGGTCGAAGGCGTCGCCGACGATCGGCAGCAGAGCCTCGCCTTCCGCCGTGATCTTGAGGCCGCGAGGCAACCTGCGAAACAGCTGCACGCCGAGCCGCTGTTCGAGCGATCGAACCTGCTGGCTAACGGCGGCCTGCGTCACCGCCAACTCGATGCCGGCGCGTGTGAAGCTGAGATGCCTGGCCGACGCCTCGAAGGCCCGCAATGCATTGAGCGGCAGGTAAGGTCGAACCATCGATGCCCAAGATTATCTTATAGCTGTTGCGATTTATCATCGTTTGTAGCCGGTTCGAAGGGGTCATAAACCCGCAATCGTCCGATCCAGAGGGAGCAGATCATGTGCAGCCGGCTTCGCTTCACCATCGCTGCCGTCGTCCTCGCCTGCGCGCCGGGCAGCCTGTCGGGCGCTCGCGCCGCCGATCAGGACGCCAAGATAAGGCACCTCGTCGATGAGTCGGTGAAGCCGGTGATCGCTCAGTACGACATTCCGGGGATGGCCGTCGCCGTGTCCGTGAACGGCGAGCGTTTCTTCATCGACTATGGCGTGGCCGAAAAGGACACCAGGGCCGCCGTCACCCGCGATACATTGTTCGAGCTCGGCTCGATCAGCAAAATCTTCACCGCGACGCTCGCGGCCTATGCCGAGGTCGAGGGCAAGCTCGCGCTTGGCGACAAGGTCGGCAAGCACATGCCCGAGCTTCAGGGCAGCGCGCTAGGCGATGTCAGGCTGCTCGACCTCGCCACGCACACGGCCGGCGGTTTCCCGCTACAGCTGCCCGATACGGTGAAGACGCAAAAACAGCTCATCGCCTATTATCGCCAATGGAAGCCGCAATTCGCGGCCGCCACCACCCGCACCTACGCCAACCCGAGCATCGGCCTGCTCGGGATGGCCACCGCCAAGGCGATGGGCGCGAGCTTCCCGGCGCTGATGGAAAAACGGCTGTTGCCGGAACTCGGCTTGCGGCGAACCTACGTCAACGTCCCGGCCGCACAGATGAAATCCTATGCCTGGGGCTATAACCGCAACGACAAGCCCGTCCGCGTCACCCCGGCATTGCTCGCCGAAGAGGCCTACGGGATCAAGTCGAACGCAGTCGACATGATCCGCTTCATCGAGGCCAACATGGGCATCGGCAAGGTGCCGGACGATGTCGCACGCGCGCTCGAAGCCACCCACACCGGTTATTTCCGCGCTGGCGAACTCATCCAGGATCTGATCTGGGAGCAGTATCCCTATCCGGTCGACCTGGCGAAGATCGTCGCCGGGAATGCGCCCAGTATGCTTCAGCCGATCCCTGCAACTGCGATCGAGCCGCCGATGGCGCCACGCGCCGACGTGGTGCTCAACAAGACCGGCTCGACGAACGGCTTCGGCGCCTATGTCGCCTATGTCCCGTCGAGGAAGATCGGCATCGTCATGCTGGCGAACAAGGCTTACCCGAATGAGGCGCGAGTCAGGGCGGCCTACCAGGTGCTGTCGCGGCTCACCGACTAGCCGCGCGTCCGATCGCTTCGGCGCTCCTTGGCCAATGCACTTTTCACCGGCGCTCCGCCTGCGCCCCAAAAAAACCTGCCCAAAATGGAGAAACAGATGACCTCGATCACCCGGCGTTCAGCGCTTGCCGGCGCATTCGCATCCTTGCCGATCGTCCGTATCCAGGCGGCGACGCGGCCGGGCAAGGCCGATGTGGTGGCCGCGACCAAGGCGGTCGAAGCGCTCGAAGCCAGGAATGGCGGGCGCCTGGGCGTCATGATTCTCGATGTCGGGACCAACGCCGCGATCGAGTACCGGGCGGACGAACTGTTTCCGATGACCAGCACCTTCAAGTTCCTCGCCGCCGCGGGCGTGCTCAAGGCCGTCGATGACGGCAAGGCCAAGCTCGACGACCGCATCGTCTATGCCGCATCCGATGTCGAACCGGGCTATTCGCCGGTCACGAAGGAGCACTCCGGCGAGGGCATGACGCTTGAGGATGTCTGCGCCGCGGCGGTTGTGTGGAGCGACAACACCGCCGGCAACCTTTTGCTCAGGGTGCTTGGCGGGCCGCAGGGCCTCACTCGTTTCGCACGCACGCTCGGCGACGACGTCACCCGGCTCGACCGCACCGAGCCGACGCTGAACACGGCCATCCCCGGCGACAAGCGCGATACGACCAGCCCGCGAGCCCTGCTCGGCGACGCCAGGCGCATCCTGTTGGGCGACGCGCTGTCGCCGGCATCGGGCAAACGGCTCGAGGCCTGGCTGATCGAAGACAAGGTTGGCGCGGCGCGAATCCGTGCCGGGCTGCCCGCAACGTGGGGCATCGGCGACAAGACCGGCAGCGGCGACAATGGGACGACCAACATCGTCGCAATCCTTTGGCCGCCCGAGGGCGCCCCCATTCTCGCGGCCGTCTACTACACCGGGTCCACTGCGCCGCGGGCCTCGCGCGAGGCAGTCCACGCCGATGTGGCCCGCATCATCGTCGAGACGTTCGCAGGATAGTGCGGCCTGGGCGGCGCCGACGGCCGAACGGGGCCAAACCCGGCGACGGCGGCGTTTATGTTGTGAGACGTTGGAGCGCCCTGCTGGAAACCGGCGCTGAAGCTGCCAATCTCCCCCCTCGTGGGGGAGATGTCCGGCAGGACAGAGGGGGGCGCTGTCCCGCCGGCGTCTCAGGTCGGTCCAGCCAATCCCGCCGCGATAACGATGTGCTGACAGACATTGTCCATGTCGCGGAGGACATCGTCGTTCCAGAAGCGCAGCACCGTCCAACCGTCCTGTTCCAGTCGCTTCGTCCGGATCGCATCAGCATCCGCACGCCCAGCATCGCCATGCTGCGATCCATCCACCTCTACGATCAGCCTCTTCTCCGGGCAGGCGAGGTCGACGATGTAGCCTGCGATCGGAAACTGCCTGCGGAAGCCCAGGCCCATCAGCCGATGCGCGCGAAGTTCGTTCCAGAGCTTCAGCTCTGCGTCGGTCATAACCTTGCGCATCGATTTCGCATTGGCGCGATGTCTGGGTGGTAAAGGCGTATGCGGCATGCTCGAGCGGTGGGACTGAGGTTGTTTCGCCAAGGCTTCTACTCTACGGCGCCCCCCTCTGTCCTGCCGGACATCTCCCCCATGAGGGGGGAGATTGGCAGCTTCGCCGAAGGCGCCATCTCCTGATGACCGGCAGGGCAGGGGCGCGCTACCTGTTCTTGGAAATCGATTGGCGCCTGGATACTTTGTCTTCTTACCAACTCAGCACCCCCAGGAGCCCACCCATTCCAAAGCCCACCTTCCTCGAAATCGCCCGCCGCGCCGGGGTCGGCACGGCGACGGTGGAGCGCGTTTTGAACGGCAGGGGCGGGGTGCGCCCCGAGACGGTCGAGAAAGTGGTGGCGGCGGCGCGCTCGCTCGATTATCCGCGCCGGCTCCCCGAAGCGCATCGGGGCGTCATCCGCATCGAGGTGATCCTGGTCAGGCCCGACGCCACCTTCTTCGCGCGCCTCTCCCGTGCCTTCGAACGCATCGCCGCGACGCTCGACCGCTCGATCGCCGTCCACCGCACCTTTCTCGACGAGGCCAATCCGGCGGCGATCGCCAAGCGCATCCTCGAACCGGAGATGCGGCGCGCCGCGCTGATCCTCGCCGTGCCCGACCATCCGTTGGTGAGCGCGGCCGTGGCGAAGCTGGAGGCGGAAAACATCCCGACGGTGCAGATCGTCACCCAGATCTCCGGCACCAAGAGCACCTATGTCGGCATCGACAATTACGCCGCCGGCCGCATGGCGGGGCTGCTGATGGCGAAGATGCAGCGGCGGCCGGGCAAGGTGGTCGCGATCTGTCACAGCCAGATCTATCGCGTCCACCGCGACCGCGTGCGGGGCTTCTTCGACTATCTGATCGACGAGGGGCGGGATTTCGAGCCCATCGCCACCCTGTTCGGTTTCGACAACGGCGACCGCAATGCCGAGCAGTTGCATGAGGCGTTTGTGCGCTGGTCCGACCTTGCCGGCCTGTACAATGCCGGTGGCTCCAACACGGCGCTGAACGAAGTGCTGCGCCGGCACCCACGCGGTCGCGACGTCTTCTTCGTCGGCCATGAACTGACCGAGCGCAGCACGCGCGGCCTGCGTGACGGCACGATGGACGTCGTGCTCGACCAGGCCCCGGAGGCGCAAGCGCGCCGCGCCATCGACCTGGTGCTGGCGGCGCTCAACCTGCACGACCTGCCGGTCGACAACCCGCCGATCCGCTTCATCACCTTCACCGCCGAGAACCTTTGATCTGATTTGATCAAGGTTGCGCGAGCCTTGGCCGGCATCGCGGTGCTAACTCGTCCGCGAACGGGAGACGAGCATGTGCGAATTCTCCCCCTCATCCGGCCGCTGCGCGGCCACCTTCTCCCGAGCGGAGAAGAGGGCCGGCACCGACGCAGCCTGGCTCCTCTCTCCCTGGGGAGAGGTCGGATGGCCCCGAATTGCGCTTCGCAATTCGGCGAGCAATCCGGGTGAGGGGGAGCTTTCACAAGCCTGATCGTCGGCCCGCGAACGGGAGATCATCGGTGACAAGACGCTTGACGGCCTACGACCTGCAAAGCGCCAAGGGCAGCAGGAAATGGCTGCAGCTGCATGTCGACACGCCGGCCGAGGCGGCGGCCGCGGTCGCCTGCGACATCGTCATCCTCTCCTGCGAGCCCGACCACAATCTGGAATCGATCCGCCAAGCGGCGCCTCACGCGTTCCTCTCCGTCGGCATGCCGCATGGCGCGGTCGCGTCGCCGGACGAGGCGGTGCGGCTGGGCTTCGCCATGATGAAGCGCGGCGCCGACGCCGTCTATTCATCGCACTCGCCGCGCTTCATCGAAGCGATGGCGGCGGAAGGCATTCCCGTCACCGGCCATGTCGGCCTGGTGCCGAACCGCGTCACCTGGACGAATTTCCGAGCCGTCGGCCGCACGGCGGAAGAGGCCTTCAAGGTGCTGCGCGCGGCCAAGGACCTGGAGAATGCGGGTGCGGCCTGCATCGAGGTCGAGGTGGTGCCGGTCAGGCTCGCCGACCACATCACCCGCTCGACGCCGCTGATCACCATGGGCATGGGCTGCGGCACTGCCTGCGACACGCAGTATCTCTTCTCCTGCGACGTGCTGGGCACCCACACCGGCCACTATCCGCGCCATGCCAAGCGCCATGCCGACTTCGTCACGCTGGAGGCCGAGCTGCAGGAAAAGCGCATCAATGCCTTCCGCGCCTTCGGCCGCGACGTCGCCGAAGGCAGCTACCCGGAAGCGAAGCACCAGGTGGACATGGACGATGCCGCCTATGACCGCTTCCTCACGCTTTCTCAATCGCTGTGAGACCAGCCATGGACGACCTGCAATACGGCACGCGCAACAAGAGAGGCGATTGGGCCCCGAACGAACCGGCCGGCACCGCGCCGCTCTTTGCGTTTCCGCCGCGACCGCTGGCGCTGCTGAAGTGGCTGCCGCATTATTTCCTGCCCTACAACGTGCTCTTCGCCCTCTCGGCAGTGGTGTGGTGGCGCTACGTGCTGCCGGACGTCGAGACGATGAAGACGCTCGCCATCGGCTGGATCCTGCGCCTTTTCATCGTCAACTGCGCGGCGCTGCTTGTCTTCTTCGGCGCTTTCGAGCTTCGACTCTACATTTTGAGAACCCAAGGCAACCGCTTCAAATACAACGGCAAATGGCCCTCGGAGCAGAAGAGCAAAGCCTTCTTCTTCGAGAACCAGAACATCGACAACATGCTGCGCACCTTCGGCACCGGCATGCCGATCTGGACGGCGATCGAGGTGGCGATCCTCTACGCCTACGCCAACGGCTATGTGCCGTGGCTGACCTTCGCCGAGAACCCCATCTACCTGTTCTGTCTGGCGCTGGTGGTGCCGATCATCCACGAGACGCATTTCTTCCTGCTGCACCGGACGATCCATTTGGGGCCGCTCTACAAATGGGTGCATTCGGTGCACCACAATTCGGTCAACCCGTCGCCCTGGTCGTCGCTGTCGATGCATCCGGTGGAGCAGCTCGGCTATCTCGGCGTCGCCTTCTGGCACCTGATCATTCCGTCAAACCCGCTGCTGGCGCTCTACCAGCTCCACTATGCCGGCTTCGGCGCGATCCCGGGCCATGTCGGCTTCGACAAGGTGGAACTGACGGAGGACAGATCGGTCGATAGCCACGCCTATATCCACTACCTGCACCACAAATATTTCGAGGTGAACTACGGCGACGGCCTGATCCCGTTCGACCGCTGGTTCGGCACTTTCCATGACGGCAGCAAGGACGGCGAGGCGCGCATGCAGGCCCGCTACGAGAAGAAGAAGGCGCGCGCCAACGCCGCCGCGAAATGACAGCCGCATGGAAAGCCACGTGGCCGGCCTGAGCCGCCTACTTCAACGATCCCGAAAGGGCCGGCGAACAAGACAGGAGTGAGCCGGCACTCCAAATCCAGAGGGAGGAAACCCGTGAAGAAACTTCTCATCTCGACGGCGCTCGCCGCTTTGATGACGACCGCGTTCGCGACTGTCTCGACCGGCGCCTTCGCCGCCAAGCTCGGCGTCTCGATCGTCAACTTCGACAACAATTTCCAGACGCTGCTGATGCATGGCATGCAGGCCCGCGCCAAGGAGAAGGGCGCCGACATCCAGGTCGAGGATGCCCAAAACGACGTCGCCAAACAGCTCGACCAGGTCAAGAATTTCATCGCCAGCGGTGTCGACGCCATCATCGTCACGCTGGTCGACACCAATGCCTCGAAGACCATCAGCGAGGAAGCCGCCAAAGCCGGCATTCCGCTGGTCTTCGTCAACCTGGAGCCATCGGACATGAAGAACCTGCCGGAGAAGCAGGTCTATGTCGGCTCGAACGAGGTCGAGTCCGGCACGCTGGAAGCTTTCGAGGTCTGCAAGATGCTGCGCGCCAAGGGCAAGTCGGCCGGCGCTACGGCCTACATCATCATGGGCAGCTTGGTGCATCAGGCAGCGCTCCAGCGCACCAAGGATGTCGAGCAGATCTTTTCGACCGACATGTGCAATTTCATCAAGGTCACCGACAAGCAGTCGTCCGAATGGTCGCGCGACAATGCGCAGAACCTGATGACCAACTGGCTGACTGCCGGCCCGGCGCCCGACGCCGTCATCGCCAACAACGACGAATCCGCCATCGGCGCCATCCTGGCGCTCAAGGCCAACGGCGTCGACCTGAAGAACGTCGTGGTCGGCGGCATCGATGCCACGCAGGACGGGCTCCAGGCGATGAAGGCCGGCGAGCTATCGGTCACGGTGTTCCAGAACGCCAAGGGCCAGGGCGGCGGCGGTGTCGATGCCGCGCTCGCGCTCGCCAAAGGCGAGAAGGTCGACCGCGTCGTCTATGTGCCGTTCGAACTGGTGACGTCCGCCAACGCGGCGGAATACCTGAACAAGAACTAGACCCGGATCATCGGGGCGGCTCTTCGCCGCCCCGATGGGTTCGCGCGATCTGAAAGCAAGACAGATCTGAAGGGAAGAAAAATGACCGGTTGGATCAGGGCCTGCGGGCTCGACGACATCGAACAGGAAGGCGCCCGCCGCTTCGACCATGGCGGCAAGACCTATGCCGTCTTTCGCTCGCCCGACGACGAGGTCTTCTGCACCGACGGGCTCTGCACGCATGAGGCGGTGCACATCGCCGACGGCCTGGTCATGGACTACGAGGTCGAATGCCCAAAGCACGCCGGCGCCTTCGACTATCGCACCGGAGCCGCCAAGCGCCTGCCGCCATGCATCAACCTCAGGACCTATCCGGCCAAGATCGAGGCGGGAGCGGTGATGGTGGCGGTGGGGTGAAAAGCTCCCCCTTCTCCCCTTGTGGGAGAAGGTGGATCGGCGCGCAGCGCCGAGACGGATGAGGGGTGTTCCAGCTTGGCGGCCACGACGACAGCGCAGCGACATTCCCCAGCGCCTCACTCCGTCCAGCACCCCTCATCCGTCGCCTTCGGCGACACCTTCTCCCACAAGGGGAGAAGGAAAGAGGCGCTAAATCCCCTCGCCATCCACCAGCGGGACGTCCTCTCCTTCCCAGGGGCTCGGCAACGAACCTCGCCCCGCCGTGGGCAGCGGCATCCAGCATCTCAACTCCGGCTCGGCATATTCGACGATGCGTCCGGGCGATGAATCCGACGCCCGCCAGCCTTCCTCGCCGAACTGGTCGGCGCGCGACCAGTAGGCCATGTCGACCTCGGCCGGTCCCTGTTCGGACGAGCGCACCGTCACCAGGATGCGACTGCCGTCCCGCGGCGCGCTCGCCATGTTGCGCCAGTGGTCGGTCTCGTCCATGTGGTCTCCTCCCAAGAAGCTTCGCGGCAATAGTCGCCGCCCGCCGGGGAGGGGTCAACCCGAACTTGGCGCGAGACAGAAATATCGTTCACGGCTAATATGTTCGCCGACCGCAATCGGACGGACGACGATGGACGAAGGGTTGCCTCAAGCCACCCGTCTCGGGCCGGTCCATCTCAGGGTAACCGACATCCCGGCTGCCTTGATCGTCTGGCGCGATACGCTCGGATTGGCGGTCCTCGGCGAGGATGCCGCCACGGCGGAGCTCGGCGCCGGCGGGCGGAAGCTTATCGTGCTCCACGCCGGAGCGCAGATCGCCCTGCCGCAGAAATCGCGCGACCTCTTCCATGTCGCCATCCATGTGACGAGCCGCCGCGACCTCGCGCACACCGCCGCCCGGCTTAAGGCTTCCGGCTTGCGCTACAGCGCCCAGGACCACCTGGTTTCGGAATCGCTCTACGTTTCCGACCCGTCCGGCAACGGCATCGAGATCTGCTTCGACACGCCGGAACGCTGTCTGCGCCGCGAGGTGTCGGCCGATGGCCGCGTGGCGCTGATCGGCACCGACGGCAGCGCGCATTCCGGGCTCGAGCCGCTCGATCTCCCGGGCCTTTTGCGCGACCTCGGCAATTCCGGCCATGTCGAGCAGAGGATGGCCGCGAACGCCTTTGTCGGCCACATCCATATGCGCGCCCGCGCGCCGGAAGAACTGATGGAATTCTATGTCGGCGTGCTCGGCTTCCGCCCGCACATCCAGTCGAGAAGCTTCGGTATGTTCGACTTCGGCACCGGGACCCGGCCGCATATGGTCGCCTTCAATATCTGGGCGCGTGACGAGCTGCGCGAGCCGCCGCCGGGTGCCGCCGGCCTCGACCATTTCACGGTTGAGCTTGCATCGGTCGAGGAGCTGGCTGCGCTGGAACGCAGGCTCGATGCCGCCAACCTGCCGCCGAAAAAGATCGCCGGTGCCGTGGAAACCGCGGATCCGGAGGGCAATAGGCTGCGGTTCGTGCTTCGGGAAGGTTGATCGCGCCGCAGCGGACCATTGGGGAAGACAAGTGGGAGGAGGGGAGAATGACCATCAGGGTGATAGGAACCGGCTTCGGCCGCACCGGCACGGATTCGATGCGCGAGGCGCTGACCATGCTCGGCTTCGGCCCGTGCCATCACATGACGGAGGTCATGGCGCATGCGGAGCAGAAGCGGCTCTGGCGAGCGCTTGCCCAAGGCGCCGCGCCGGATTGGAATCGGCTCTTTGCCGGTTATAAATCCTGCGTCGACTGGCCCTCGGTGCATTACTGGCGCGAGCTGATCGAAGTCTTTCCGCAAGCGCGCGTCATCCTCACCTGGCGCTCGCCGGAAAGCTGGTGGGAGAGTTTCGCAAAAACCATCCTGCCGGCCGTCATTGACAGCCAGGATCAAGAGTCGTTAGGCGTCGCCCTTGTCACGAAGCAGGTTTTCGGCGGCCGCCCGCAGGACCGCGCGCATGCGATTGCCGTCTATGAGGCCAATATCGAAGCGGTGCTGAAGACGGTGCCGGCCGAGCGCCTGCTGGTTCACAAGCTGGGCGACGGCTGGGCGCCGCTCTGCGCCCATCTCGGCGTTCCGGTGCCGGACGAGCCCTATCCCAACCGCAACACCACGAAGGAGTTCCGGACGGCGCTTTCGTTGAATTGAAGGGAAGGGAGGGGAATAGGGGAAAAAGGTATTGGCATCCGATGTGCGGAGTTCACGAAGTCTGATCTTCCCTACTCCCCTACTCCCCTACTCCCCTATTTCCGTTCCGCAGGAAGGAACACCACCATGACGAGCCATTTGGACACCACCTTCCTGACCGCCTCGCAACTGGCGGCGGCGATCCGCGAGGAGAAGGTCGGCGCTGTCGAGGCGATGGAGGCGCAGCTTGCCCGCATCGCTGTCGTCAACCCGCTGCTCAACGCCATCGTCACCCTCGACGAGGAGGCGGCCCGCGCCGGAGCGAAGGCCGCGGATATGGCGGTCGCGCGCGGCGAGGCCGTCGGTCCGCTCAACGGTGTGCCGGTCACGCTGAAGGACGGCCATGCCACAGCCGGCATGCGCACCACCGTCGGTTTGGAAGCCTTTGCCGATCATGTCCCGCCGATGGACAGCACGATTGCCGCGCGGCTGCGCAAGGCCGGCGCTATCATCATCGGCAAGACCAACGTGCCGCCCCGGCTGCGCGACCTGCAGACCGACAATCCGATCTTCGGCCGCACCGTCAATCCGTGGGACGTTACCCGCACATCCGGCGGCTCCAGCGGCGGCGCGGCGGCCGCGGTCGCCGCCGGGCTGGTGCCGCTCGAGATCGGCAGCGATGCCGGCGGCTCGATCCGGATGCCGGCGCATCTGTGCGGCGTCTATGGCTTCAAGCCGACGCAGGCGACGGTGCCGATCACCGGCAGCTACGCCGATCCGCCCGACCTGCCGCGCAGCTTCCGCCTGCTGTTCGACATCGGGCCTCTGGCCCGCGATGTCGACGATCTCATCCTGGCCCACCGCATCATCGCCGGGGCCGACGGTCTCGACACCGAAGTGCCGCCGGTGGCGACGGACGAGGCGCCGGAGCCGCCGCTGGGGACGCTCAGGGTTGCCTTCGCGCCTGAATTTCCCGGAGTGCCGACGGCGCTCGACATCGCCGACGCGATCGCCGGCTTCGCGGGCGCCATCGAGGTCGGCGGCGCGCGGGTAGGGCAGGCATTGCCGCAGCACGATTTCGCGGCCGAGCGGGCGCTGTTTTCCGATCTCATCACCTGGTATTCGCAGGTCTTCCGGCAGCCGCGCGAAACCTCGCCCTCGCTGGCCGCCTATCTCGAGGCGCTCAACCGGCGCGATGAATTCATCGCTGCCTGGGAGCGCTTCTTCGACGGGTGGGACGTGCTGGTCTGTCCGGCGATGATGTGCACGGCCTTCCGCCACCGCGAAATGGGTGCGCCGATCCCCGTCGACGGCATCGAGACGCCCTACTGGAGCGGGCTCAGCCACGCCTGCCGCTTCAACCTGACCGGGCATCCGGCCGCCGTCATTCCGATCGGTGTCGACCGGGAGGGCCTGCCGATCGGCGCCCAGCTGGTCGGCCGCCGCCATTCGGACATGAAGCTGCTCGCCGTGGCGAAAGCGCTGGCGCGTCTCACCGACGGTTTCGTCAGGCCACCGGGATTGTGAGCGCGTGGAAACGGCGGGCTGCCAGAAAAACCAAGGGCCGCCGCCCCAGGGCTCAAACATGCACGTCGCCGAACGACAGTTCGCCGTCGTCGGCGCGCATCAGGAAGGCGGCGGCAAGCATCGCGAGATAGAATACGACGACGCCGCAGACCACCACGACGCCGGGGATGGGACCGAGCGTCGCCACGCGAAAGGTGTCGAGCAGCGAGGCGCTGAAGCCGATCGGCGAGCCTTCGCGCTGCAGGCTGGGCGTGGTGATCTTCAAGACCCAGGCAAGCATCAGGATCGTATACATGAAGACGTAGTTTCGGCGCAGCCTCCGGACCAGTGCCGCGCGCTGCGAGATGAGGAAGCGCGGCGAGCGCAGGCCTTCGCCGAGGATGGCCAGCCAGTTGGAGGCGAAGTCCGGCTGCGGCGAAAAAATCTGCGCGAAGTAATAGCGCTCGAACTGACGCACCCGCGCCCGATAGACGTCGAAGAACCGGTAGCGCCGCGCTTCGATCCATAGAAGCAGCGTGATGAGCAGCATGGCGAAGAGCAGCACGCCGTGATGCGCCGAGGGCGTCGACAGCGATACGGACAGCATCGCCGCCACCACGGTGATCGCCCAATTGCTGGTGCGGTCGAGCCGGTCGCGCCAGCCCGCCATGCGCCCGATCTCCGCGCGGTGGAAATGCGACATGGTGGTTGCGAATTCGGAGGAAGTGAGCTTCAGCGCGAATGCATCGGAGCCCCTTGGCGGCGCCGCTGCTTCGGCTGGCTTTACGGTCTGGACCTGCGACATCCCCTTGCCACGTGCCTCCCGCCGTGGCCGGCCGTTGAGCCGGCCACACCCCATATAGCACAATGTGGGGCCGGCAGAAATGTTCCTGCTGACGCTCTCCGACGGAAGCTCTTATGCGCTCAGCCAGACCCGTTCGGCCACGCGATGATCGCTGAGCAGGAAGTTGGGGTTGGGAACGAAACCCCTTACCTCCTTGCGCGCCGCGTCGATCCAGCTGGCGAAGGCCGGGATGATGGTCGGGCACTCGTCATGGATCATCTGCTGCAGCTCGAAATAGACCTCGCGGCGTTTTGCCGGATCGGCCAATGAGCGCGACTCCGTCAGCTTTCTGTCGAAGCCGTCGTTCTTCCAATGCGTTTCGTTCCACGGCGCGCCCGAGGCGTAGACAGAGGAAAACATCATGCTCGCCGACGGCCGCCCGGCCCAGAAGGAAGCCACCCATGGCTTCTTCAGCCACACGTCGCTCCAGTAGCCGTCATCGGGCTCGCGCTTGACGCTGATGGTGATGCCGGCGGGCTTGGCCGATTGCGCGAAAAGCTCGGCCGTGTTGACCGCCTGCTCGAACGCCACGGGGGCGGCGTGCAGCTCGAGGGTAAGATCGCTCTTGCCGGCCTTCTTGAGGTGAAAACGGGCCCTGTCCGGATCGTAGCCGCGCTGCGCGATGTTCGGATTGAAGCTCGGATCGCCGGCAGCGATCGGATGGTCGTTGCCGACCCGTCCGAAGCCGGCCATCAGCAGCTTCACCATCTGCTCGCGGTCGAGCGCGTGCTTGAGCGCCAGCACGACATCGGGGTTGTTGAACGGCTCCTTCGTGGCGTCCATCGGCAGCGAGAAATGCTGCTTGCCTTCGGTGACCAGCAGATAGGCGCGCGGGTCCTTCTTGAGCAGTGGAGCGATCTTGTAGTCGATGCCGTTGACGATGTGCACCGAGCCGCCTTGAAGAGCCGAGACGCGTGCCGCGGCGTCGTTGATCACGACCGTCTCGACCGTATCGACATGGCCGCGATCGCCGCGCCAGTAGGTCTCGTTGCGTGCGGCGGTGGCGTGCACGCCGGGCTGGAAGGCGGTGAGCTTGAACGGACCGGTGCCGATCGCTTTCGACCAGTCGGCGAAGCCTGCCGGCACCATGGCGAAATGCAGATCCGACAGCACATAATCCATGTCGGGATTTGCCGATTTGAGCAGAATCTCGACTTGCGTCGGCGAGATGGCCCGCACTTCCGCGACGTCGGCGACCAGACCCTTGGCCTTCGACTTGGTCTTGTCGCCGATATGCAGGCCAAGCGAGTATTTGACGTCGTCGGCGTCGAACGTCTTGCCGTTGTGAAACTGCACGCCCTGCCTGAGATTCAGGATCCAGCGCTTGTTGCCGTCGCTGGCTTCCCAGCTTGCCGCGAGCTCCGGCGCCGGCTTGCCGTCATCGCCGATCTCCACCAGCGTGTTGTAGACCTGCCGCGACACGTTGATGGAAAAAGTGCCGATCAGCTGCGTCGGGTCCAGCGTGTCGGCGGAGCTGCCGCCGTTGAGGCCAAGGCGCAGAGCGCCGCCCTTGCGCGGCGCCTCGGCAAGGCCGCTATGTGGAAACGCCGCCGTGGCGAATGGCAGCCGCAGCGGCCGTCTTGATGAAGCTGCGGCGGTTCATGCTGTCCAGGCTCGAGAAGACGCTTCTGTCGTTCATGTCATTCTCCCATTGGTTCAGTAGGCGCCAAGGACTTCGTTGCCCATCAGCGGCTGTGGCGGCAGCCGCCGGTCGAGAACCGAGCTCAGTGCGCGCGCCTGCGCGCCCAGTGCTCGCTCGGGGAACAGGTTCCAGTGCTCCCAGGGGTCTTCGCGAAGATCGAACAGCTCCCCCCAGGCCGGCTGGTTGGGATAGCGGGTGAACCGCCACTCCTTGGAGATGATCGACTGGTTGTAGAGGCAGGCGTCACGTCGCGGATGATATTCACCGAACAGGAAGTCGCGGACGTCGGCGACCCGGCCGTCGATCAGCGGCTTGAGATCGGTGCCGTCGGTCGCGGGCGCCGGCAGGCCGAGCAGCGATGCGATGGTCGCGAACAGGTCGAGGTGGCTGGTCAGCGCATCGAGGTTTGTTCCGGCGCGGATGCCTGGACCGCTAAGAACCAGCGGGACCTGCAGCAGTTGTCGGTAGGGCGGCGGCCCCTTGCGCAGCAGCCCGTGGTCGCCGAGCAACTCGCCATGATCGGCGGTAAACAGCAGGAAGCTGTCATCGAGCACGCCAACGTCGTCCAGGGCCGCGAGCAGCCGCCCGACGGCATCGTCGATCATCTGGATCATGCCATGCGTGTGGGCGATTGCGATGGCCAGCGTTTCGTCGGAGATATCGTCGGTGCGCAGGAGGAAGCCCTGCTCGCGCGGCTGCTCGCCGGAGGCGATGTAGGGCACTTTCGTCGGATCGTCGCCTTCGCCGAGATAGGCCGGCATCCGCTCCAACTCGCCCGCCCGGATGGTCGGCGTGGGCATTTGCTCCGGTCGGAACAGGTCGCAATAGGGCCGGGGCGGGGCGAAGGGGTGGTGCGGGTCCGGAAACGAGACGAACAGGCCGAACGGCTCTGCCTGCTTGCCCTGGCGCTCGATGAAGTCGATCGCCCGATCCGCGATCCAACTGGTGTAGTGCAACTCGGGCGGCACCGCGCTTTTCCAGACTTCGTTCAGATCCTGCGCCCGGCTGTCGGGACTGGCGTCGGGCTCGTAGAGGTCCACCACTTCGGGGTGGTTGCGCTTGAGCCAGGCGGCGTAGTGGCCGGCGCGAGTGGCTTCGTTGGCTTCGCCCATGACGAGGTCGACGGCATCGAAGCCGAAATAGGGACCGTGCCAGTCCTCGCAGCCCGGCCTTTCCCAATAGGCAAGCGATTCCGGCATGTCGCGTTCGACGGGCGCGAGCAGTGGCTGAAAGTGCAGCTTTCCGACGCCTTTTGTGGCGTATCCGGCAAGCGACAGCGCCTGCCACAGATTAGGGAGCCGATCGTCGAGCGCCACGCCATTGCGCCACAATCCGTGATGGCGTGGATAGAGCCCTGTTGCCATGGTCGCTCGGCTTGGCGAGCAAATCTGGTTAGGCGTGAAGTGCCGATGGAAGGTTGCGCCGCGCGCGGCGATGCGGTCGATGTTTGCGGTATGGGCGACGCGGTTGCCGGTGACCGAGAGCGCGTCGTAGCGCATCTGGTCGGCACAGATGAAGATGACATTGGCTCGCTTCACGACGGCTCCGTCAGTTTCTGCCAAGCTTGCAGCTAGGGCCCGAAACGCAGCGAAATCAAAGATCAAGATTTTGGTCCGGTATGTGCTAATCCTATACCGGGAGGACGAGATGCGTTTTTCCGGGCTCAGCGTTCGTCAACTGGAGGCTTTCGAGGCAACGATGGTGGCCGGCTCCGTGTCGGGCGCTGCGATCGCGCTCAACGTCTCGCAGCCGAGCGTCAGCCGGCTGCTGCAGGAGCTGGAGATCGATACCGGCCTCAGCCTGTTCGATCGCTCGCACGGTCGGCTCGTTCCGACCGAGCAGGGCCTGCTGTTCTACGGCGAGGTCGGCAAGACGTTTCATGGCGTGCGCAACCTCATGATGGCGGCGCAGGAGATCAGGGAACTGAAGCGCGGCGTCGTGCGCATCGGCACGCTGGCGGCGATGTCCTTCAACATCGTGCCGGAAGCGATCCAGCAGCTTCGGATGCGCTTTCCGGAGGCAAGGACCACCATCGCGGTGCGCAGCTCGACGGAGATCGTCTCCTCCGTCGCCTCGCGCCTGACCGACGTCGGCCTGGTGGACGCGGGCGTTTCCTTCCTGGATGCCAAATGCGTCGCCACTTTCGAGCGCAATAGCGTCTGTGTCATGGACCAGAAGCATCCGCTCGCCGAGAGCGAGCGGGTCCGGCTGGAAGATTTTTCGCGTTATCCTTTCGTGTCGCTGGGCGAGCTCTATTTCCGCCGCAGCCGCGACGGCGCGAGGCTGCTCGAAGTGACCGCGGTCAACACCGTCGCCGACATTTTCCAGTCATTCTTGGCTTGCGCGCTGGTCAGGGGCGGCCGCTCGCTGGCTGTGGTCGATCCGTTCACTGCGGGCTTCTATTCCGAGTTCGGACTGGCACTCAGGCCAATCCAGTTCGACATTCCGTTTCGCATCTCGATCATCGTCAATGATCGGTCGGCGACGGGGGCGGCGGCCGGCAAGGTCATCGAGGCGATGACCGATCTGATCGGCCGTTAATCAGCATTGCCGGCCGCCGGTCATGGATGCTTCCTATCGCTGAGCGGCTGATATGGGAAACGGCACCACTTCGGCCTCGGGCCGGGCATAGAGGGCGGTCGCGACCGCCTCGATCACAAGGTCGAGCGCCGCAAGCGCCGTGCGGCTTGTCTCGTCGTCGCCGCGCAGATAATGGCAGGCCCTGTCGAGGTGCAGGTGGGCGGCGGCAAAGTCGCTTTTCATTAGCTTCTCCTTATTGCCCCGCCGTGCCGCGACCATGCGTGAGTCGCTTTACCGACAAGCAAAGATGGGCGGCGGCATTTGAATCGAATTGTACGCGACGTCGAAGCTGCTTGAGAGAGGCGGGCGGAGCCGGAACTGCCCGATCCCTCCGCGCCTGTGAGGAAGTTGTCCGGCAGGGTAGAGGAGGCGCTGTCCCACCGGCATCCCAGCCCTTGCAGGCACCTCCATGGCGGTTAAAAGTGACTTGCTTTGGAGATAGGTTGAATCGACGTTGGCCCTCCACGGCGCCCCCTCCGTCCTGCCGGACATCGCCCCCACAACGGGAGAGAGTGGCAGTTCCACCGCCGTGCAACCGATGCATGTGCGAAACCGTTATGGCGAGGATAATCGAGGGGTGCGGCAATTGTCCTTCATGCCCAACCGGCGCCGGCCGGTTTGTCTCGCGCTTGCGGCGGCGGCGCTTGCATCGATGCCGGCCGCCGCCTTCGCCGCCGAAAAAACCGGCATGTCGAGCGAAGGCATCTTCGTTCTCGAAGTCATTTTGCTGCTCGTCGTCGGCCGAGGCATCGGCGAATTGCTGGAGCGCCTCGGCCAGCCGGCGGTGATGGGACAGCTGATCGGCGGCATCCTGCTCGGGCCCTCGCTGCTCGGCTGGCTGTGGCCCGCGGCCGAGCGGCTGGTCTTTGCCGGCGATGCCGCGCAGAAGTCGATGATCAACGCCATCGCCCAGTTCGGCGTGCTGATGCTTCTGCTGCTGACCGGCATGGAGACGGACCTGAGGCTGGTGCGCCGGGTCGGCCGCGCGTGCTTTTCCATCTCCGCCACCGGCGTCGCCGTGCCCTTCGCGCTCGGCTTCGTGGCGGCGCAGTTCATGCCGGCCTCGCTGCTCGCCACCGGCAGCGAGCGCATCGTCTCCGGCCTGTTCCTCGGCACCGCGCTTTCGATCTCCTCGGTCAAGATCGTCGCCATGGTGGTGCGCGAGATGAACTTCATGCGCCGCGACCTCGGCCAGATCATCGTCTCCTCGGCCATCATCGAGGACACGATCGGCTGGGTGATCATCGCCATCACCATCGGCATCGCCACGCATGGCCGCATCGAGCTCGCCAGCCTCGCTTTCACGCTCGCCGGCGTCGCCGCCTTCATGGCCTTTTCCTTCACGCTCGGCCGCCGCATCGTCTTCGACGCCATCCGCTGGACCAACGACACCTTCCGCTCGGAATACGCGGTGGTCACCGTCATCCTCGCCATCATGGGCGGCATGGCGCTGGTCACCGACCTGATCGGCGTGCATACGGTGCTTGGTGCCTTCGTCGCCGGCATATTGGTCGGCGAGTCGCCGATCCTGTCGCGCCACATCGAGGGGCAATTGCGCGGCGTGATCACGGCACTCTTCATGCCGGTGTTCTTCGGCGTCGCCGGTCTCTCGGCCGACCTGACAGTGCTCGTCGATCCCGAGCTTGCACTGCTCACCGTGGCGCTGGTGGCGATCGCCAGCCTCGGCAAGTTCGGCGGCGCCTTCATCGGCGCGGAGGCCGCGGGCATGAGCCGCAGCGAGGGCATCGCCGTCGGCTGCGGCATGAATGCGCGGGGCTCGACCGAGGTCATCGTCGCCTCGATCGGTCTGTCGATCGGCGTGATCTCGCACACGCTTTTCACCATGATCGTCACCATGGCCGTCATCACCACCTTGGCCATGCCGCCGACGCTGCGCTGGGCGCTGGGGCGGCTGCCGATGGGCGAGGCGGAAAAGAAAAGGCTGGAGCGCGAGGAGGTCGACCAGCGCGGCTTCATCACCAATCTGGAGCGGCTGCTGGTGGTGGTCGACGAGGGCGTCGTCGGCCGCTTCGCCGCCTACCTCGCCGGTGTCATCGGAGCCGGCAAGCCGACGACCGTGCTCCGTACAAGCGGCGAAAGCGAAGCCGACCCCGTCGAGGCGGCGCATCTGGACGAGATCGAGAAAGGCGCTGAGCAGGGCCGCGAGGCGGCGAAGGAAGCCGACGAGGAGCCCGCGCATGAAGCCCCCCTCACGCGTCGCACGCATGACGCTCCGCTCTCCGCCGAGGCGGTCGCCAAGGAGGCGCGCAAGGGCTACGGCATGCTGCTCATCGGCCTCGGCCGGGCGGTGACCGCGAAGGGCGGCTTCTCGCGCCGGCTGAACGAGGTCGCCGGCGCTTTCGAGGGCCCGCTCTGCCTGGTGCTGAAGCCGGCCGGCGCCGGCCGGCAGATGCCGCGCCTTGGGCCGGGATCCGGCAGGATCCTGGTGCCGGTCAACGGCACGGCGAATGCACGCCGCGGCGCGGAACTTGCGTTTGCCGTCGCCTCGGTCACCGGCGCGCCGGTCAAGGTCCTCTATGTCGCGCGTCCGGGTCGCGACGAACCGCGCGACACCGTCTCGCATCGCCGCAGGGAGGCTGTGCTGAAGGACATTGTCGCGCTTGCCGACCGTTATGGCGTCGAGATCGAGACTGCCATCCGCTCGAGGGCCGCCGCCGCCGATGCCATTGCCCGTCAGGCGGGCAGGAACGTGGCGCTGATCGTCATGGGCGTGGCGCGGCGGCCGGGCGAGGAGCTCATCTTCGGCGAGACGACGAGCGGCGTGCTGCAACGCTGCCCATGCCCGGTGATGCTGATCTCCGACGCGCGGCTGCGCCGCGACGACGAGGGCAGGGAGGCGCTGCGTTCGGGAACGGGCACGGGCTGAGGGCAGCTTCGGCCTGACGGTTCCAACAGCTGAGGGCGCGCTTCACTTGCCTTCGAAAAAGCGATGGATCGCGGCGTCCAGCTTGCCGATGAGCTCGGCGTTGCGCGTGCTGCCGGCCCAGATCAGCGCATTGAGCCGCATGTCCTTGTTGAGGAAGTTCACCTTGCGGGATTCCAGCAGATATTGCGCGACTTCGAAGTGGCGTCCCTTGATCGCCTCGATGAGCGCGCTGTTGCGTCCCGTCTTGTCGGCGAGATTGACGTCGGCGCCATGCTCGACCAGCAGCTTGACGATAGCGAGATGCCCGTTCGTTGCCGCTTCGATGAGCGGCGTCCTGCCGTAATAGTCGGCGCGGGCGTCGATATCGATCTGCGGATGCTTCAGCAGCGACTGGATGCAGGCGAGGTGACCCCTGGCCGCGGCCAGGCTCAATGGCGTGCTCTTCCATTTGTTTCTGCAGTTCACGTCGACCGCCGGGTGGCCGATCAAGGTTTCGACCACGGCGGTGCGGCCGTTATGCGCCGCAAGGTGCAGGCTTGACCAGCCGTCTTCATCGGTCTGGTTGATATCCGCGCCCGCCGCGAGCTCCGCGCGCGAGGCTTCGGCATCGCCGCTCTCGGCCGCGACCAGCAGACGGGACCAATTCCTTGCTTCTGCGGCTTCCAGGCCTGTGTCCACTGCAATATCCCCGACCGCGGATGGCGCCGGCCCGGCCGGCATTCAGATGCAGCGTCTTTCTCTCGCGGAGAGTTTCACACTCGCCGTCGTCGGGCAATGGATTTCGCGTCGGCGGTGCGGGCAACTCGAGGGGAGATGCCGGCAGGGCAGGTCCGAGCGTGGATCGCCGGCGCCCCATGCGACGGAGAGGGGCGTCGGCGCTTGACGCGCCGCGACCCCCTCTGTCGCCTTCGGCGACATCTCCCCCTCGAGGAGGGAGATTCATCTCGCTATGCCATCTGCAGCCGCTGCCGGCTCGGCTGCGGCGGGAAGGCGATCGCGATGCCGGCGGCGCCCAGGCCGACCAGCGCCGAGCCGATGAACAGCCAGGAATAGCTGGCATAGGCGTCGTAGATCATGCCGCCGGCGAGCGGGCCGAACGACATGCCGAGGCTGGAGAGCATGGTGGCGGCGCCGAACACCGTGCCGATGATGCGCGGCCCGAAATATTCGCGTGCCAGCACCGCATAGAGCGGCATGACGCCGCCGTAGGTGGCGCCGAAGATGACGGCCAGCACGTAGAACTGCTCGAGCCGGCCGACCGCGAGATAGGCGGCGATCACGGCGGCCTGGATGGCAAGGCCGGTGATCAGCACCGGCTTGACCCCCAGCCGGTCGCCGAGCACGCCGTAGAGCAGGCGTCCGCCAAGGCCGGCAAGGCCCTCGACGCTATAGATCGAGACGGCAGCCATCGGCGCAACGCCGCAGGCCATCGCATAGCTGACCATGTGGAAGATCGGCCCCGAATGCGCCGCGCAGCAGGCGAAGAAGGTCATGCCCAGCACCAGAAATTGCGGCGAGCGCAGCGCCTGGCTGACGCTCATGCCGGGGTCGTCGGCGGCACGCGCCGGCATGCCGCCGTCGGCCGCCGCGCCGGCCGCCGGCGGCTGGCGTACCAGGAAGACGGCGGGCAGCAGGAGCACCCAGGCCATGACGCCGATGTCGAACATGGCGATTCGCCAGTCATAGGCCGAGATCAGCCAGCGCGCGAAGGGCGAGATGGTCATCGGCGCCACTCCCATGCCGGCCGAAACCAGCGACACGGCAAGGCTGCGGTTGGTGTCGAACCAGGCGGTGGTGAGCGCGATCATAGGCGCGAAGAACGCGCTGGCCGCCAGCCCGACGATCACGCCGTAGCTGAGCTGGAAGATCAGCAGCGAGTTGGCTCGGCTCGCCACCACCAGCGCCAGCCCGAGCAGCACCGCGCCGGCAAGCACGACGGGGCGGGCACCGACGCGGTCATAGATCGCGCCCCAGGCGAAGCCGCCGACGCCCATCACCAGAAAATTTAGCGTCATGGCGCTGGAAATGCCGGCGCGCGACCAGCCGGTGTCGATCGACATCGGCTCGAGAAAGATCGCCAGCGAGAACATCGCGCCGAGCGCCACACAGGTCATCAGCGCGCCGGCCGCGACGATGACCCAACGATAGGAAGGATTCATGATTTTCTCCCGTGCCCTAAGGCATCCTGTTTGATGCGGCACGGTTTTTCCAGGTCCATCGCGCCGCTTGCGTCCGAAGGACGCCGCGGCGGACACCAATCCTACAATCTGGTTGCATTTTTTATCCGGATTTTTGGGGGATGTTGGCCGATCGCCTTATTCTGGCGTTCCTTCACACCCCCTTCTGTCCTGCCGGACAGTCCGGTAGGACAGAGGGGGGTGCCTCGCGCCGACCCTCTTTAACTGTCAGCAGTCTTCCGCACCCACATTGACCGCGCATCAGGCCCTTCTAGATTGAGCCGCAGCAATCGGGAGGAAGCAAACGCCATGCAACTCTACCGCGGCCGGCTCATCGATCACCTTCATCTGGTAGTGCGCGACGTCAAGGCGAGCCGGCGTTTCTACGGCGCGGTGCTCGAGGTGCTGGGCGTCCCGATCGGCGGCGAGGCCGAGGATTATTTCTGGGCGGACGAACTGTTCGTTTCCAGCGCCGATAGCCGCGCGGCCCAGGGCGTGCTCACCGGCCGTCACCATCTCGCCTTCCAGGCCAAGGACCGCGCCATGGTCGACGCCTTCTACCACGCGGGCCTTGCCGCCGGCGGCAAGGACAACGGCGCCCCGGGCGAGCGTCCCTACCACCCCGGCTACTACGCCGCCTTCCTGCTCGACCCCGACGGCAGCAACATCGAGGCGGTGTTTCATGGCGAGGCGAAGCGTAGTGCGCCGGCGGTGGAGATCAGTTTTTGGCGCGGCGGCGGGCGCCGTTATCTCCCCCACAAGGGGGGAGATAGCGCGACGCACAACCCCCTCGGCTACTTGCTCGCCACCTCGTCGGAGCATCGGGGCTGGGCATCGGCAGGCATGACTTCGAAACCGGCGGCGATGAGTTGCAGCTTCGTTTCCTCGAAATGCCGCTTGGCGCCGCTGTCGATCGCGGCCGGTGCTATCCCGTCACCAATCCGGACGCCATCCGCGTCATCCGCGAGGCGGCCATGCTGGTGCCGATCCGCTAAAATCCATCGATCGGCGGGTGCCTCGTGCAATGGCCATGACCGCCAAAGCGGAAGCTATTCCTTCACCGCGCCCGTCATCGAGGAGACGTAGTGCTCGACGAAGAACGAATAAAGCACCACCACTGGCAGCGAGCCGATCAGCGCGCCTGCCATCAGCGCTCCCCATTCATAGACGTCCGAGCGGACGAGCTCGGTGAGCACGCCGACCGGAACCGTCTTCTTCTCCGACGACTGGATGAAGGTCAGCGCGTAGATGAATTCGTTCCAGGACAGCGTGAAGGCGAAGATGCCGGCAGAGATCAGGCCCGGCACCGACAGCGGCAGCACGATCTTGGTCAGGATCTGCCAGCGGGTGGCGCCGTCGATCAGCGCGCATTCCTCCAATTCGAAGGGGATCGAACGGAAGTAGCCCATCAACAGCCAGGTGCAGAACGGAATCAGGAAGGTCGGGTAGGTGAGGATCAGCGCGAAGGGCGTGTCGTAGAGACCGAGGTTGAACACCATCACCGACAGCGGGATGAACAGGATCGAAGGCGGCACCAGATAGGCGAGGAAGACGGCAAGGCCGACCTGACGGGCGCCTGAGAACCGCAGTCGCTCGATCGCGTAGGCGGCGAGCACCGCAGCCGCCAGCGACAGGAAGGTGGCCGCCGTCGATATGATCACCGTGTTGAGCAGCCAGCCGGGGTAGGAGGTCTCCAGGAGCAAATAGCGTATGTGCTCCAGCGTCGGATGCACGACCCAGAACGGATTGTAGTTCACATAATCGGTCATCTCGACATTGGGCTTAACCGCCGTGATCGTCATCCAGTAGAATGGAAACAGCAGCACGATGAGAAACACCAGCAGCGGCAGATAGACCGTGACCACCCGGCGCGGCAGGCTCTGCAGGTAGCCCATGCCGCCTTCGTCGGTGTCCAGGCGCTCGACTTCTCTGATCGCGGCCATGTCAGTCTCCGCCGCCTTGCTGCCACCTGCGGCGTTGCAGGCCGAAATAGCTGAACAGGATCGCCGCCAGCAGGAAGGGGATCATGGCAACGGCGATTGCCGCGCCTTCGCCGAGCTGGCCGCCGGCAATGCCGCGCTGGAAGGACAATGTCGCCATCAGGTGGGTGGCGTTCACCGGCCCGCCGCGGGTCAGCACATAGATCAGCTGGAAATCGGTGAAGGTGAAGAGCACCGAGAAAGTCATGGTGATGGCGATGATCGGCGTCAAAAGCGGCAGCGTCACATGGCGAAACAACTGCCAGCGGCTGGCGCCGTCGAGCGTGGCGGCTTCGTAGAGCGACTGCGGGATGGTCTGCAGGCCGGCAAGCAGCGTGATGGCGACGAACGGGATGCCGCGCCAGACATTGGCCGCAATGACCGAAGCGCGCGCGTTGGTTGGATCGCCGAGGAAGTTGATGCGGTGGTCGATCAGGCCCATCTGCTGCAGCGCCCAGGACAGGATCGAGAACTGCGAATCGTAGATCCACCAGAAGGCGATGGCCGACAGCACCGTCGGCACCACCCAGGGCAGCAGCACCACCGCGCGGAAGAACGACTTGAAAGGCAGCTTCTCGTTGAGGATGAGAGCCAGCCAGAGGCCGAGCACGAATTTCAGGATCGAAGCGCTGACCGTGTAGAGCACGGTGTTGAAGACCGACAGCCAGAACACGCTGTCGCTCCAGAGATATTCATAGTTCTCGACGCCGATATAGATGCCGGGCCGGCCGATACGCGTGTCGGTGAAGCCAAGCCAGACGCCGAGTCCCAGCGGATAGGTGAGAAAGACCAGGAGCAGCGCCGCCGCCGGCAGCATGAAGCCGAGACCAAGAGTGTTCCGGCTCTCGGCAAGTCGCGAAAGCATCGACGGACGCCGCTGAACGGCAACGGATGGCACGGCCATGGGCGCGAATTCCTCGCAACATGCGGTGGAGTGGTGGTGGCCGCGTGGTCCTTCCGTGCCCCGGAAGATCCCGACGCGGCCACCCTTGCTTCAGGTGCCCGGCAGGATCAGACGCGATAATAGCGGTTGGCGCGCTTTTCGGCCTCTTCCATCGCCTCTTGCGGTGTCGCCTGTCCTGTCACCGCCTTGGCGAACATGTCGACCAGCACATAGTCGGCCATGGTCGCGGCCGAGGCATAGCCGAGCGGCCCGGCATAGCCGTTGGGTCGCAGCGTCGCCGAAGCTTTCGCGTAAGCGGCGTTGTTCGGGTCGGCCTTCCACACCGGATTGTTGTCGAAAGCCTTCAGCGTCTGGCAGCAATAGCCGGCCGACGACGTGATCCAGTCCGACATCTGCGGGTCCTCGAACATGAACTGCAGATAGGCTTTGGCCGCGTTGGGGTAGGGCGTGTAGTTGAAGATGACGGCCGTGGTCACCTGGAACAGCTCGACCGATTTCCCGACCGGACCGATCGGCAGATTGGTGGTGCGGATGTCCTTGGCTATTTCGGCCAGCTTCGGGTCATTGTCCTTGTTGACCTTGGCGGTGTTGTAGGCCGAGATGCCGTTGGCGATCACGCTTATTTCGCCGGCCAGGAAGGCGCGGTTGTTGTTGACGTCGAGCCAGCTTTCCGTGCCGGGGATGAAGGTCTTGTAGAGCTCCTGCGCATACTGGATCGCCTTGAGCGTCTCGGGGCTGTTGATCGTCACCTTGCCGGCTTCGTCGACCATCTGGCCGCCATGGCTCCATAGCAGCCAATGCGCATAGTTGTTGCCGTCGCCGACGCCGTGGCCATGGGTGAACCCGGCGGGATGGCCCTTTGCCTTCAGCGCCTTGCACAGGTCGAGGAAACCCGCCGTGTCCTTCGGGAATTCCGAGAAGCCGGCCTCCTTCACCCAGCTTTCGCGATAGACGATGGCATTGCCGATGGTGGCGAGCGGCAGGCCGAGGAACTTGCCCTCGCGCGTCGCATACTGCTTCGGGCCGTCGTGCCAGCCGCCATACTTCTTGCCGAGATAGTCGCCGAGTTCGGTCACGTCGAGCAGCTTGTCTGGATATTGGTGCGGGTCGTCGAACCAGACGAACATCAGGTCGGGACCGGAGCCGACATTGGCGGCGACGGCCGCCTTGGGCCGGATGTCTTCCCAGCTCTCCTTGTCGACGCGCACCTCCACGCCCGTCGCCTCGGTGAACCGCTTCGTATTCTTCAGCCATTGGTCCTCGTCGCCCTGCACGAAAGGCGACCAGCGCAGCAGCCGGAGCTTGGCGCCTTCCTCCGGCTTGTAGGTGAGGCCCTCCTGGGCGAAGGCGCTCGAGCCGACGAAGCGGCTGCCCAAGGCCCCGGCGGCCGCGCCGGCGGTCGTGCGGATCACGTCGCGTCTGGTGAACTTCATGCTCGTCTCCTCCTGTGGGTTTCCTCGTTGCGTGGTCTATGGCGCCGCTTCGATCCGCTGGCCCGTTTCGCCGTGAAACAGATGAATGGGGCCGGGTTCCACCGACAGCCGGATGGTTTCTCCCGGCGCGAAGGAATGGCGTTCGCGGAAATTGGCGACGATATCCTCTCCGCCGGCCGTCCGGCCGATGATCTGCACTTCCGAGCCGGTCGGCTCGATCACCACCACGGTGACCGGAATGCCGTCCTCGGCCAGCCGCAGATGCTCGGGCCGAACGCCGAGCACGACGGCTTCGCCGTTGCCGATCGCGGGCGGTTTCGACAGAGGCACGGAGACGCCACCCGCGCCCCGGAACGACGACGGCGCGCCGTCATTGGCGAATGTGCCCTTGAGCAGGTTCATGGCCGGCGAGCCGATGAAGCTCGCGACGAAGAGGTTGTTCGGCCGGTCGTAGAGCTCGAGCGGCGGCCCGATCTGCTCGACGAGGCCGTCATGCATAACGACGATCTTGTCGGCCATCGTCATGGCCTCGATCTGGTCGTGCGTGACATAGATCGTCGTCGTCTTCAGCCGCTGGTGCAGTTCCTTGATCTCGGCGCGCATCTGGACCCTGAGCTTGGCGTCAAGGTTGCTGAGCGGCTCGTCGAACAAAAACACCTGCGGATTGCGCACGATCGCCCGGCCCATGGCGACGCGCTGCCGCTGGCCGCCCGAAAGCTGGCGCGGATAACGCGACAGAAGCGGCACCAGCCCGAGGATCTCGGCCGCGCGCTTCACCCCGGCATCGCTCTCCGCCTTGGCCACTCCCTTCAGCATGAGCGAGAACGCCATGTTCTCGGCCACGGTCATGTGCGGATAGAGCGCGTAGTTCTGGAAGACCATGGCCACGTCGCGCTCCTTCGGCGCAACATCGTTGACGACACGGCTGCCGATCGAAATATGGCCGCGGGAGATTTTTTCCAGCCCGGCAATCATCCGCAGAAGCGTCGATTTTCCGCATCCCGACGGCCCGACCAGCGTGACGAACTCGCCGTCTTCTATATCGACGCTGACGCCGTGCAGGATCTGGGTGGCTCCGAACGACTTGTAGACATCGCCAATCGCGACAGACGCCATCGAACTCCTCCCGATGGTCCCTGCGGGTTTCGCGGGGAGCCGTTTCCAATCAAGGTGTGGCTGAAACGGATGCCGGCAAGCATCCACCACTGGCGTCGGCGACGTTTGCCCCAGCTCCCCCCGGGTCACGCGACTGTGAAACGGTAGCGCTACCAAACCCGCCTGTAAAGCTGCGGCGCATGCCCTTAGACTTTCGTCTCAAAGGACAAATGAGCCAGCCTGCCGTGAGCTAAGTCAATCCAGGGCTGTGCCGGATGGCCACTAATCAGGTCGGCGAAGAAGGCTGAATGCGCATTAGCAAGTACTAAGGTGTTTCAACCTGGCCGGGAAAGAGCCGACAGTTCCCGTTTCCGCGCAGACGGGATTGGCAGCTATGCCATTCGAGATGCGGTAATGCTGATAGCAGTGCTTCCGGTGTGGCCCTGCTGCCACCGCGGGAAGGGCGCAGCCGCTCCTTGCCCGTGTTCACCCGCCGATCAGAAACGCCGCAATTAGCTTCTGCAAGTTCCCGCCCGGACCGAACTCGACCTTGTCGAAGTCGCGGCTGGCCCGGCGCTGCGCCTTGGAAAGCTGGTCGAGATAATTCGTCAGCTCCGCCCTGATCTTGGTGCAGCCGGGGTCGTCGGCAACGGTGAGGCCGGTGCTGAAGGCGACGATCTTGTCCACCATGTCGACGATGCCGGCGCCGTGGACCTTCTCGTGTGCGGCGAGGCCGGCGGCAAACGCGTCCCACCGCGCCTGCACGGCGGGGCCAAGTTTTGCGGCGGGCTTGGGCAACGTGTAGGTGATGATCAGCTTCGGGCGAGCGGTCTTCAGCACGCAGGCGCCGCCTTCGGTCTGATAATCGCGCTGCCAGGTCAGCTTGAAGTTGGTCTGCGCGATTGCCCGCCGCCCGTTGCCGGCCGAGTCCCTGCCGATCACAGGGCCTTTCTCGCCGATCGAGACATAGAGCGCCTCCACGCTTTGTCCTGAGATCGCATAGGTCTCGACCTTTTCGCTCGGCTTCCATTGGGCGAGGGCTGGTGAGGAGAGGAGCAGGGCGGAAAGCAGCAAGACGGATTTCATGATGACTCGGCAGAATTCCGGGACGAGCCTCCGTGCATAGCGGTTGTCGGCGCAAGAGCAAAGACGGCGCGGCGCTTTCTCCCGCAAGGCGGAGACAACGCGCCGGCGCCGTCGGAACCCGCTCCACCCGTCCGCCGTTTCCTTGTCATCGTTCCGCCCCAGGGAGACAAGGATGACCCGCAACGAGATCATTTCCGTTCTTGGCCCTGTCGACGAGGCCGTCATCGCCGACGTCGCGCTCACCGGCGCCAGCCTCGAGGAATTGCGCGAGGCCTTCGCCTGGATCGGCGCCGACGAGGCGCTGATGAACGAGGGTCGCGCGATGCCGGGCGCCAGGGTAGCGCGGCTGATCGAGATTCTCGAGCCGCCCGAGGACGAGGCCGAAGCGCCGAGCGGGACGGAGTAGAGCGCGGTCCTGAATCTCGCCTCTCGACGGCCCTCGACGGGGAGATGGCCGCGAAGCCGCCTGAGGGGTCGTCTCACGCAGATCGCCGACTTTGTATTCCTCCGCGCAAACGCGCCGGCACTTCACGCGCAGCGATCCCTCCGTCGCCTTCGGCGACATTTCCCGATAAGGAGCGAGATAAGACTCCGGCGCCTCGCTCGGCCATTCATCCGATTTCGCTCGGTGCACCCTGTCCCGCAAGTCTAGGTGATTCCCCTACTTGCTCCTCCGACACCTCGGGCATAGCTTCTTCCTGCCTTGGGGGAGGGAGCTGCCTTGGATACCAATGTCGTCATTGTCGGCGCGGGACCGGCGGGGCTGGCTGTCGGGGCCTGCCTGAAGCGGGCCGGAGTCGATTTCATCATCCTCGAAAAGGCGAGCGAGCTGGCGCCGGCCTGGCGGCGGCATTACCGGCGGCTGCACCTACACACGGTGAAGTCCTTCTCGTCACTGCCTTTCCTGCCGTTCCCGAAAAGCCACCCACGCTACGTTCCGCGTGAAAAGGTGGTCGCCTATCTCGATGCCTATGCCGCGCGTTTCAGCCTGGAGCCGCGCTCCGGCGTCACGGTGAAATCGATCCGCCGGGCGGGCGAAAAAGTCGTGGTCGAGACCGATGCCGGTCCTTTCAACGCCCGCAAGATCGTGATCGCCACCGGCAACAATGCCGAGCCGATAACGCCGGCCTTTGCCGGCATCGAAACCTTCAAGGGAGAGGTGCTGCACAGCGCCGCCTACACCGAGGCCACGACCTATACGGCCAAGAACGTGCTGGTCGTCGGCATGGGCAACACCGGCGCCGAGATCGCGCTCGATCTTGCCGAGAGCGGCGCGCATCCGACGATCTCGGTGCGCAAGGGCGTCCACATCGTGCCGCGCCAGCTCTTCGGCGTGCCGATCCAGATGGTCGGCATCGCCACCCGGCCGATGCCGCGGGCGCTGAACGACTGGATGTTCCCGAAAATCCTCGACCTTGCGCTGGGCAGGCTGGAGAGATACGGCATCGTCAGGCCGAAGGAAGGCATCCTCAAGCAGATCGACGCCGGCCGCATTCCGGTCATCGATGTCGGCACTGTAGCGGCGATCAAGGCGGGCAGGATCGGCATTCTCCCCGATATCGTCCGCTTCACCGAGGACGGCGCAACATTCGCCGGCGGGCAGGAACAAAACTTCGACGCCGTAATCTTCGCCACCGGCTACCGTCCTGGCTATGACGGCATCCTGCCGGCGGAGCTGCGGCCGGGGAAGAGTGGAGTGAATCCACGGGCGACGGCGCTGGGTGTCTACCTCGTCGGCTTCTACAATCCGGTCACCGGCCTGCTGCGCGAGATCGGCATCGAGGCGCAGGCGGTGGCGAGGGATATTGCGGGGTGAGGCGTGGCGGAACTGCCGATCTCCCCCCTTGAGGGGGAGATGGTCGGAAGACCAGAGGGGGTCGCAGCGCCTTACGCGGTCCGCCGCGAACACGACGCTGGCGGTTTACGGGAGACGACCCCCTCTGTCGCCTTCGGCGACATCTCCCCCTTGCGGGCCCTCAAGGCGGGGAGATCACGCATAAATCGGGTGGCGTCCGCGCATGCCCCATGCGAAGCCAGCCTGGCCAAGGAGGGGCCCAGCCATGCTCACGCTCTACGATTATCTGCCGTCGCAAAATGCCTGGAAGGTTCGTGTCCTGCTCGGCCTGCTCGGCATCGCTTATGAAACCCGCATTGTCTCGATCTTCGAGGGCGAGAGCCGCACGGAAGCCTTCCTGAAACTCAATCCGGCCGGCGCCGTTCCCGTGCTCGCCGTGGAGAATGGTGCGGCGATCGCCGAATCCAACGCCATCCTCGCCTGCGTCGCGGAGGGGACGCCCTACCTGCCGGCGGACAGGCTCGCGCGCGCCAAGGCCATGCAGTGGCTGTTCTTCGAGCAGTACTATGTCGAGCCGGTCATCGGCTCGCTGCGCTTCTGGTCGCTGACCGGGCGGCTGGAGCGCAATCAGCCGCTGGTGGCCGGCAAGCGTGAGGCGGGCGCCCGCGCGCTTGACGCTCTCGAGCGCGGCCTGCAGGACACGCCGTTCCTTGTCGGCGGCTCACTCACCATCGCCGACATCGCCGTCTATGCCTACGGCCATCGCGCCGAGGATTGCGGCTTTTCGCTTGCCGACTATCCGGCGGTCAGCGCCTGGATCGATCGGGTGAGCGGGACGATCGGCTCAGGCTACCCCGTCCATCCCTACAGCATCGACCCGCATTCGGGCGGTTGATGGGCACGAAACGGGGTGCCGCTTGTCAGGCGCTGCCCCGGAATGATGTAGGGTGTTTCAAAAGTATTCATTAGCCATTTGAACTTACCCTCTCGTATTGTTTGTTTGCTATTGCCTGGTCGAAATTGGCGGAGCGCAATAGCGTGCAGGAAGACGACGCGAAGTCATCGGAACAATGGCGGAAGATTGCCCGCTATGCGGTGAGCTGCCCCAGCCCGCACAACACGCAGCCTTTCCGGCTCCGTATCCTAAACGATCGCGAGGCGGAGATCGTGTTCCTGCCGCGGCGTGGACTTTATGTGGCCGACCCGGAGGGCCGCTTCACTTGGCTCACCGCTGGCATCTTTGCCGAGATATGTTCAATCGCAGCGCATGGCCTGGGCTTCGAGCTCGACTGCGCAACCGACTTCTCTCCGATGTACAAGGGTGGCGACACCCAGACGCCCCAGGTCATATCGAGGCTGACGCTGCGCCCGGCGATCGCGCCGATTGCGGATTTCGATCCCCGGCTGATCCTCGACCGCCACACCTCCCGGCTTCCCTATGACGGTCGCGCGATCCCGCAGACGCTGCTTGGCGAGATGCAGGCCGAAGCCCTTCGAACCGGCCATCGCTTCGAGGCGCGCAACGACGCCGAGGCGATCGACTGGGTGATCGAGCTCAATCGCCAGGCGCTTTTCCACGACATGGAGAACGTGCCCATCCGCAAGGAGCTGGTGCGGTGGCTGCGTTTCGGCACGCGCGAGGAAGACATCACCGGCGACGGCCTCTCGGCGCGCTGCCTCGGCTTCTCGGCGTTTCTGCTCAAAAGCTTCTTCACCAGGCCTGGCTTCTGGACCCTGCCCGGCATCAAGAGCCTCGTGGGCCTCATCTACGGCCGCAGCATGAAGGGCGTCGGCACCATCGGCTGGCTGCGCGGTCCTTACGTCACCATGGAAGACTGGTTTCGTGCCGGCACGACCATGTTCCGGCTGTGGCTCATCGTTACTCGCCATGGCTATTACTGGCAGCCTTATGGCTCGGTCATCACCTCAGACGAGGCGTGCACCAACATGATCGGCTATTTCAGGATGCCGGACGAAAAGGGAGGCGCCGACATGGTCTGGCTGCTGCTCCGGCTGGGCAAGAGCCAGCCGCCGCCGCTGAGCTATCGGCTCCCCTACGAGGACATCATCCTATGCGGCTGATCAAGCGGGCGGTACGGCCCTTTTTCCTTGCGCTTGTCGCGCTGGTCAACGTCGTCGAGCGGGCATTCGCGTCTTCGCGGCATGCTTACAAGATATTGCTCATTCCCGGCTTCGAGCGGCTGCGCTGGGGCATCGGCGCGTGGCGCGCCTGGGCGAATTTCTATCATGCCTACAGGCGGGTTCCGGCCTATCGCGACTATATCGACCGGCTCGGCGGCAAGCCCGAGATCATGCTCGATCATGTGACGAAGCCCGACCTCACTTCCATTCCGGAGATGGACAAGGAATCGTACGTCAAGAAGTATTCGCAGGAGGAACGTCTGCTGGATGGCAAGCTGCCGTCGATGGGCGTGATGGTCGACGAGTCCTCCGGCAGCAGTGGCATGCCGACCAGCTGGGTGCGCGGCAAGACCGAGCGGATGATCACCAAGCAGATGATGCAGATGACGTTCCTGCGCATCACCGGCGAGGACGAGACCCTGTTCATCCTCAATGCGTTCGCGCTCGGCGCGTGGGCGACAGGGATGAATGTGGCGATCTCGCTGACCGAGACGACAATCCTGAAATCGACGGGGCCGAACCTCGATAAGATCGTCAACACCATAAACGAGTTCGGGCCGCGCTTCCGCTATGTTGTGATGGGCTATCCGCCGTTCCTGAAGACGCTGGTCGACGACCCGCGTTTGGACTGGTCGAAATATACCATCGATGCGGCCTTCGGCGGCGAAGGCGTCTCGGAGAGCCTCCGTGGCTATCTCTTGAAGAAATTCCGGCGTGTGATCGGCAGCTACGGCGCCTCCGATCTTGAGGTCAACCTGGCGCTCGAAAGCGAACTCACCATCAACCTGCGCCGCGCGCTGCTCGGCGACGAGCGGCTGCGCAAGGCCATCGTGCGGACGGAATACGGCGTCACGCCGATGATCTTCCAGTACAATCCGCTGGCCTACTACCTGGAGGAGAACGCCAAGGGCGAATTGGTGGCAACCATTTCTCGGCCTTACAACATCTCGCCCAAGATCCGCTATAACATCCACGATCGCGGCCACGTGCTGCGCTTCAGCGAGTTGAAGCGCATCCTGCGCGAAGCCGGGCATAGCAGCATTTTGAAGAACAGCGGCCGTATCCTCGACCTGCCGCTTTTGTTCATCTACGGCCGCTCCGATATGTCGATCGAGTATTACGGAGCCAAGGTCACGCCGGACAGCCTGCGAGAGATCCTGTTCGGCCTCGACGTGCTGGCGCCGGTACTGTCGACCTTTCGCCTCATTTCCTACGAAGACGCCGCGCACAACAAGCGCATGGAGGTGGCGGTCGAACTGGTGGAGGGCGCGACGCTGCCGTTTCCCGCCGAGATGTTGCAGGAGACGGTGTTCGAGAAGCTGGCCGCCATGAACGGCGATTTTCTCAACGCCTGGAAGCGGACGGCCACTGCCGACAACATGCCCGAGCTCAGGGTGTTCGCCTTCAACACCGGACCGTTCGAAGGCGGCCAACGCCGACTCAAGAACGAGTACGTCGCCTCGAACATCAAATACGACAAGCTTTGAGAGCCTGGCAGTCGTCGCCGGGCAGCTGTCTCGGCTGCCGGGTTCGTCGAAGCCGCACAGCGGTTTCATCGGAAAAGGACAAAACAGTCGTTGCGAGCCGCGCGATGATTCAAGGTCCGAGCCGCGCCGGCGTCAGCAGTAAAGCGGCCTCGTCAGGCAGTGCACACCGCCGGTGGCCTTGGCGATCTCGGTGCCCTTGACTCGCTCGATGGTCACGCCTGCCGCCTGCTCCAGCGTTGCCTTGAGTTCTGCCGGCATGTCGAACGCGAGGTAGCGGCGGTTGCCCAGCGGCAGGAGGTTGCAGCGTTCATGGGCGATGGCGTCGGCCTTGTCGCAGCGCACGATTGAGCAACCGAGCGCTTCGGCATAGGCGAGCGGATTGACGGGGTTGAGCCGCCGGTTCTCATCGATCAGGAAGCCGGCGCCGAACATGCCCGCGGCGGCCAGGATCACCTTGTTGGGCAGCACGGTGAAGCCGGTGTCGAGATGCAGCAACGCCGGATCGTGCGAGAGGCCGATGATGTAGTCGACATGGTCGGGGATGAGATCGAGCGCAAGTTTGATAGCTGCCGCCTTGGTCGTCCTGACGCCGAAGCCGACGAGCAGCACGCGGCGCTCGTCGAACGTCACCGGAAGGACGTCGCCGCCTTCAAGATATTCGTCGTTCTCCAGATGCGTGAGCGGGGCCATGCCGAGCCGCTTCAGCGCATGGCTGACGATCCCGGCCTCGGCAGCCCGGCTGGGCAGAGCAGGGCGTGTGGGTATGAATTTCGTCGGCGCCCAAGGCAGGGTCACTGAACTGTCGCGCATGAAGATCAGGTTGGGGTTGACGGATGACTCGGATCGGTACGGCACGTGATCGCCGAGCACGTCCTCGAGGTAGAGGGTCTCGACATGGTTTGCGACCAACGCGGCGAAGGCATCGTACTCGGCATAGAATTCCTCGACATGCGGCAGGTCGAGGAAGTTCAATTCGACCAGCCGCTCCTGCGACAGCATCTTCAGCGATGAACCATGCCGCGGATGGTGCATCAGGATGCGTCGCGGCGGGACATGGTACTCGGAAAAATCGTCGACGAGGGCGTGCACGTGAAACCTCTGGTTGCCTCGCGCGAAGGTTAGCGCCGATATCCTCACAAAAAGTTAGATTGGACGCCAGCATGCGGGCGTGTGACTCCCGAGATCATGGCCGACCGCCGGAACAGAAGGCCCGGGAGGGCGTTTGCCCAAGGCAGTGTGCTGTTCCGTCGACGAACGGCGCCGGCAGCGCCGGCCTGTTTTCCAGCAAACCGACAATGGAGGCCAGGAATGGTTCGCACCATCGCTATCGCTATCCTCTCTACCGGCATTGCCAGCCTGCCTGCTGTCGCGGCCGAGGAATGGTGGGTCGCCAGGGACGCCGTTTCGAAACAGTGCGAGATCGTGCCGAAGAAGCCCGACGGAACGCTGGTCGTCGATCTGGGCAAGAAGAGATACGCCAGCGAGGCCGAGGCCAAGAAGGCGATGGCGGCGCTGGCGGATTGCAATAAGCAGTAGGATCGACCGAGCTGATCTCCCCCTTGAGGGCCCCAGAGCGGGGAGATTACCTCACCCCTACCGATCCACCATCGACATCGTCCGCTCGTTATACCGCGGCCCCGATACCTTCTCAGGCGTCAGCGCCATGTCGAGCCCCAACATCTCGGTGGCATCGAGCTTGATGCCGGCGGCGGCGACATTCTCCTCCAGATAAGTCCGTCGCTTGGTGCCGGGGATCGGCACGATGTCGATGCCGAATTCCGGCCCCTTGGCCAGCAGCCAGGCGATCGCCACCTGGCCGGGTTTGACCCCCTTGGCGACGGCGATCTCGCGGACCGTGGCGGCCGCGGCGACATTGGCGTCGAAATTCTCACCCTGGTAGCGCGGGTCGCCGCGCCGGAAATCGCCTTCGGGATAGTCTTCCGCCCGCTTGACGTCGCCGGCGAGAAAACCGCGGCCGAGCGGCGCGAACGGCACCAGGCCGATGCCCAATTCCGCAAGCGCCGGGATGATCTCGGGCTCGAGGTTGCGCTCCCACAGCGAATATTCGCTCTGCAGCGCCGAGACCGGGTGCACGGCATGGGCGCGGCGAATGTTGGAAATTCCCGCCTCCGACAGGCCGAAGAAGCGCACCTTGCCCTCCGCAACCAGCTCGCCGACTGCGCCCGCGACATCCTCCATCGGCACATCAGGATCGACGCGGTGCTGGTAGAGCAGGTCGATGCGGTCGGTCGCGAGCCGCATGAGCGAAGCCTCGACCACGTCGCGGATATGCTCCGGCCGGCTGTCACGCCCGGTGCCATCCTGCTTGCCGTCGACGATGCGGAAGCCGAATTTTGTCGCGATCGTCACCTCGTCGCGCCGGCCCTTCAGCGCGCGTCCAAGCAGCTCCTCGTTGATGAAAGGCCCGTAGACCTCGGCCGTGTCGAGGAAGGTGCAGCCAAGCTCGATCGCCCGGTGGATCGTCGCGATCGACTCCGCTTCATCGGCCGGGCCGTAGGATTGGCTCATACCCATGCAGCCGAGGCCGATGGAAGAGACGACGAGCCCCTGGCTGCCGAGTTTCTTCTTGCCCAGGCTCATCCATCTGTCTCCGGTAAGAAATTAGCAGCCGCGAAACTACAGGCCGGGAGGCGATGCGTCCAGCGCGGCCTCAAGCCATCGGCAGCATCCTGCGCATGATCAGCGAGGCATGGCCGCCGACGCCATGCGCGGCCGGCCGGCGCTCGACCAACTCGAAGCCGTGCTTGCGGTAGAAGGCGATCGCCCGCTCATTGCCCTCGATCACCTCCAGCGCGATGCTTGGAATGCCGGCATGGGCTGCAAGCACCGCGTGCAAGAGGTCGACGGCGAGGCCGCTGCCGAACTCTTCCGGCTCGACATGCAGCCGGTCGAGCATGACATCGCCCCTCTCGTCCATCGCCGCCATCGCATACCCGGCGATCGAGCCGTCGATCCGCTCGGCCACGAACGACATCTTGTTGTCGTCGGCGAGCTCTTCGGCGAGCTTGTCGGGCGCATGTTTTTCGTCGGAGAGCCGGGCCACGGTTTCCTCACCCATGATCGGCGAATAGGTCCGCCGCCAGGATCCTCCCAGCAGCCGCGAGACGGCTGGCAGATCGTTCTTCGTCATCGCCCGGATGTGGGACATGTTGCTTCCCTCGTTGCACTCCAAGATAGGGCGCGGCGCTCGCGACAGCCAATCTCCCCCTCGTTGTGGGGGAGATGCCGGCAGGGCAGAGGTTGGCGCTGTCCCGCCGGCGCATCGTAGTTTTTTGTTCGGAAATCCATAGCAGCAAAGCGGCGGCCCTTATTGGCTCAAACGCCTCGTTCCCTTGCGTGCCTCTCTGGTCTTAGCCTGCCGCCGTCTCCCCCGCTTGACGGGAGATTGGCGCTCCGGTCGCCCCGCCAAATTGACTCGCCCCCCGCTCTCATTCATCCTTAGAGACTGTTCAGCGCCAGCGTGTACAGAGTGAGCCATGGCCAGTCCCGTCGCCAGAGAAAATTCCCGCCGCGCCGCGGTGAAGAAGGCGCTCGACCGCCACAAGGTCTATGTCACCGCGCAGAGCTTTTCCGGCGGCACTTACAGCGCCCGTGTGCTGGTCGACGGTGAAGCCTATTGGGTCGACGAGTTCCGGCTCTCGCAGCTGCGGCAGGGTCTGACGCCGGCCGAGCTGGAATTGACGCCGGCGACCGACGATTGAGTGTAGTGCCTTCGTCATCCCAGGGCGGAGCAGGAGCGAAGCGACGTCGCGGAGACCCTGGGATCCATGCCGTGACGTGGACGCGTCACGACGGTCCAAGTTCTGCTCGGCTGCACTCCGCGGTAAAGATCACCGCATGGATCCTCGGGTCAAGCCCGAGGATGACGACCGCGCGGGCTCGGGGGCGCGAAGGATCGCAGCCCTTGCCACTGTCGGCTACGCGCTTCGGCACCTAACCCATGCCGGCTCCCCAACTCAAAACCTACCGCGCCAAGCGCGAATTCTCCCGCACCCCAGAACCGGCGGGCGGCACGGCAGGCGAAGTCAGCAACCGCTTCGTTATCCACAAGCACCACGCCACCGCCGATCATTACGATCTGCGCCTCGAAGTCGGCGGCGTGCTGAAGAGCTGGGCGGTGCCGCGCGGCCCCTCGCTCAACCCGGCCGACAAGCGCCTCGCGGTCGAGACCGAGGATCACCCGATCGAATATATCGACTTCGAGGGCGTCATCCCCGAGGGCGAGTATGGCGGCGGGCCGATGATCGTCTGGGACACTGGCACCTGGGCGCCGATGGAGGATGTGGACAAAAGCCTGCGCACCGGCGCCTTCAAGTTCCGGCTCGCCGGCCAGAAGCTCAATGGCGGCTGGATGCTGACCCGGCTGAAGCCCAAGCCCGGCGAGGACGAGAACAAGAAGAATTGGCTGCTTTTCAAGGAGCGCGATCTCGCCTCCGACACCGAGCTCGACATTCTCGAAGCGCGGCCGGAAAGCGTCAAGTCGGGCCGGCGCATCGAGGAACTGGCCGCGCCGCCGAAAAAGCCGCAGCGCCTGCCGCCGAAACCTGGCTCGCTGAAACCCGGCGCGCTGCCCGGCGCGGTCAAGGCAGACCCGCCAAGCCGCATCGAGCCGCAGCTCGCCGCGCAGGTGAGCGAGCCGCCCGGTGGCGAGGACACCGGCACGCTCTGGCTGCACGAGATCAAATTCGACGGCTACCGCACCATGGCGCATGTCGTGGACGGGCATGTGCGGCTGATCACCCGTGGCGGCCTCGACTGGACCAAGCGCTACGGCGACCTCTCGCAAGCCTTTTCGCGCCTGCCGGTCAGCCGGGCGATCATCGACGGCGAGATCATGGTGCTGGACGACAAGGGCATCTCGCGCTTCGCGCTGCTGCAGGACGCGCTGGCCCAGGGCGCCGGCTCGAAGCTGCATTTCTACGCCTTCGATCTCCTGCATCTCGATGGCTGGGACCTGCGCAGGGCGCCGCTGCAGAAGCGTAAGGCGCTGCTTGCCGAACTGCTCGCCGGCCAGGCGGCCAACTCCGCCATCCAGTACAGCGACCACGTCGAGGGCGATGGCCGCGGGCTTTACGACCAGGCCTCGGACCTTGGGCTGGAAGGCGTCGTCTCCAAGCGCGCCGATGCCATCTACATGAGCGGCCGCACCAAGAGCTGGACCAAAGTCAAGGCGCAAAAGACGGATGATTTCGTCATCGCCGGCTACACCGTCTCCGACCGGGCGGAAGGGCTTGCGGCGCTCGGCATGGCCGAGTTCGTCGACGGCGAATTGCACTATCGCGGCAAGGTCGGCACCGGCTTCGACCGCGACATGGCGACCGACCTGCTGACCCGGCTGGAGCGGCTGACCGCCGGCGCCACGCCGCCCGAAGGCGTGCCGCGCGAGATCATGCGCGAGATGCATTGGGTGAAGCCGCTGCTGTCGGCACGCGTCCGCTATTCGAACCGCACCGCCGACAATGCGATCCGCCACGGCGTCTTCCGCGGCCTGCGCGATGTCGGCGGCCTGACGACGCCGGTTGCGGTCAAGCGCAAGCGGCTGATCGCCGAGTCCGACCTCGCCACCATCTGGGTCACCAATCCGGAGCGGCGGCTGTTCGGCAAGACCGGGCCGACCAAGCTCGACATTGCCGTCTATTACGCGCTGGTCGGCGATTTCATGCTGCCGCACATCATCGGCCGCCCGGTGTCGCTGGTGCGCTGCCCGACGGGACGGCCGCAGGACTGCTTCTTCCAGCGCCACGCCTTCACCGGCATGCCGCCCTCGGTGGCGGTGTTCGAGAGCATCAGTTCGGAAGGCGAGACCAAGACCTACCTCTCGGTCGAGGACGCCAAGGGCTATCTGGCGCTGGCGCAGTTCGGCGTCGTCGAGTTCCACACCTGGGGCACGCAGCGCACCAAGCTCGACAGGCCCGACCAGATCGTCTTCGACCTCGACCCGGGCGAGGGGATTTCCTGGCGCGAGGTGGTCGAGGCGACCGTCCACATCAAGGGCGGGTTGGAGAGCCTCGGCCTGGTGCCGTTTGCAAAGACCTCCGGCGGCAAGGGCATCCACATCACCGTGCCGGTGACGCGCAAGCAGAACTGGAAGAAACTGCACCAGGCCTCGAGCACCATTTCCACTTTGCTCGCGGCAAGCGCGCCCGACACTTTCGTCACAGTCATGGGCAAGGAAAACCGCAAGAAGCGCATTTTCATCGACTTCCACCGGAACGCCCGCGGCCACACCTCCGCCGCTCCCTATTCGCTGCGCGCCCGCACCAACCTGCCGGCCTCAACCCCGATGAGCTGGACCGATCTGGAGGCGATCGACGCGCCCGAGGATCTGAACTACGCCTCGCTGCCGGGACTGTTGGAGACCTCGGGCGATCCATGGGCGGAGATCGACGAGGCCGCCAGGGATCTGCCGTCCCATTTCTCGTCATCCTAGGGTGCGTCGCTTCGCTCCTTGCTAGACTTTCGCCCAGTCCCAAGCCCAATCCATCTCCATCGACGCTTCCTACAATTTGAATTATCCTTCGCGCCAACCGGCCCAAGAACACTTCGTCAGCAATTTGCATGTACCATCAAGGGTCGGTGTAGGATTTCCGGAGCGCCAACCGTCCTTCGGACGAAGCGCCGGGAGCATGATCGCGAAAAGTCGGACCGGTGTTCGGCTAAAATCATGCTTCCAAAAAAGTAACTGTCAGTGCATGGCCGCGTAGGAGTTCATCATGGCGCCCAGGGCAAGTTGGAAAGGTTACCTCAAGCTCAGCCTCGTCAGCTGTCCGGTCCGGCTTTATCCGGCCACCAGCGCGAGCGAGCGCATCTCGTTCAACCAGTTGCACAAGAAGACCCACAACCGCATCAACATGAAGCCGGTCGATCCCGAACTCGGCCTGGTCGAACGCTCGGACCTGGTCAGGGGCTACGAGTATGAGGACAAGCAGTACATCATCATCGATGATGCCGATCTCGACGCGGTCCGGATCGAATCCAACCACACGATGAACATCGAGGCCTTCGTCGACGAGAATGAGGTCGACGTCATCTACCAGGACTCGCCCTATTACCTTGCCCCGGACGGCGCCATGGCCGAGGAGACCTTCGCGGTGCTGCGGGAAGCGATGCGCAAATCCGGCAAGCTGGCGATCGCCCGCCTGGTCCTTTCCAGCCGCGAGCGCGTGGTGACGATCGGCCCGCGCGAGAACGGCATGTTCGTCTGCACCTTGAGGAACCCCAACGAAGTGCGCGGCACGGCTGAATATTTCGGCAACATCCCGGCCGGCAAGCCGGATCCGGAAATGCTCGATCTCGCCCAGGCGCTGATCAAGCAGAAGGAAACTCATTTCGATCCGAAGAATTACGAGGATCGCTACGAAGTGGCGCTGATGGGGATGATCCGCGAGAAGCTCAAAGGCCACAAGCCGATCATCGCGGCGGCGCCCGAACGCGGCAATGTCATCAACCTGATGGATGCGCTGAAAGCGAGCCTGTCGCAGTCGGCCAAGCCGCCGGCCAAGTCGAAGAGCAAGGCCGAGGAGGCGCCGGCCAAGCCCGCCAAGAAGGCGGCCGCCGGCGGCGGCGCGCCTGAGAACCCGCTGAAAGCGAACCTGTTGAAAGCCGTCGGCAAGAGCAAGAAGTGACGGGAGGGCCGGTGATCCTCCCCGGCGCCGTGTTCGGCGCCGTCGGCCCGCTGGCCGCGTTTCCGCTCAGGCTCGCCGCGCGCGAGGTCGAGCGCCGCCATGCCGAATTGAGGCGCGGCGTCACCCGTCGCACCACCCATGTCGTGTTCGGCCGCACGCTGCTGGCCAAGGCGGCCACGGCAAGAACGGGCGATGCCGACATCGAGCGCCGCGTTCAGGCCGAGCGCGAAGCCGGGCGCGAATTGGTCAGCGAAAACGGCTTCCTGCGCTTGCTCGGTCTGTTGAAGGCGCCTCAGGCGTCGTCGCTGTCCCGGCAGTCGCTGATCGACCAGTCGCGGCTTGCCGCCAGCGATCTCGACATGCTGTCGCTGTTCGACGCCTTCGAACATGACGGCGAACCCTATTCATTCCGCGACCTGATCCTGGCCAGAAAATATGCCGGGCTGATCGCCAGCGGCGCGACGTGGGGCGCGATCGCGCGTTCGGTGCATCGCTCCGGACCGGTCGCCTCGCTCACTGCCAAGTCGCTCAATCTCGGTTCGCAGCATGGCCGGCCGGACGCGATCTATCTCGACGAGGGCCGCAGCGAGCTCGACGGCCAGCTTCTGTTCGACCTCGGCTCACCGGAAGACGACACGCTGGAGGAGCTGTTCGCCGAGGCGGAAGCCGCGGAAGAGGAGGGGCGGCACGACGAGGCCGCAACGCTCTACCAGCGCTGCATGGCGATCGATCCGAAAGATGCCATCGCCGCCTTCAATCGCGCCAATTGCCTGCGCGGCGCCGGCCGCGCAGCGGAAGCCGCGCATGATTATGCCCGCGCGATAAAGCTCGATCCAGGCTTCGTCGAAGCCTGGTTCAACCTCGCCGGCTTGGTGGGCGACGAAGGCAAGGTCGCCTCGGCGCGGCGGCACCTGCAGAAGGCGATCGCGCTCGACAAGGCCTATGCCGACCCGGTTTTCAATCTGGCCCGGCTGGAGTTCGACGCCGGCAATCTGGCCGAAGCCCGCCGGCTGTGGGCGCGCTATCTGGAGCTCGACGCGGAGTCCGAATGGGCAAGATTGGCGCAGAAGGGAATCCAGTTCGTGGATTTGCACATGGCCGGTGAGCGAGATGTTCGCGCTTGAGACGGAGTGCGGCCTTGCCAGGAAGCCCGCCCGATGACCTACTTCCTCTTCGACGGCCCCGACTCCGCCCCTGTCACCGTCCTGCTCGCGCACGGCGCGGGTGCGGCGATGGACTCTCCCTCGATGACCGCCACCGCCAAGGCTCTCGCCACCGCCGGCTTCCGCGTCGCGCGCTTCGAGTTCCACTACATGGCTGCGCGCCGTTTTGGCCATCGCAAGCCGCCGCCGCGCGCCGAGACCGTGAACCCGGAATATGTCAAGGCGATCGCCGATCTGCGCGCCAAAGGCGTGACCGGCAAGCTCATCATCGGCGGCAAGTCGATGGGCGGGCGCGTCGCCTCGATGGTCGCCGACGAGATGTTTGCCAAGGGCGAGATCGCCGGGCTGGTTTGTCTGGGCTACCCCTTCCATCCGCCCGGAAAGCCGGAGCAACTGCGGACAAAACATCTTGCCGACCTGAAGACGCCGACGCTGATCTTCCAGGGCACGCGCGACGAGTTCGGCACCAAGGACGAGGTCGCGACTTACGGCCTGTCAGCGGCAATAGAGGTGGTCTGGCTGGAGGACGGCGACCACGATCTCAAGCCGCGCAAGGCGGTGTCGGGTTTTTCGGTGGCGGATCACCTGAAGACGGTGGCGGAGACGATAAAAGCTCGGATGGCGCCTCTCGCTTCGTCATCATAGGGCGAGGCAAGGAGCGAAGCGACGCGGCGCAGACCTAGGATCCATGCCGTAACGCTGGCATTGCAACAGCTCAGAATTTTGCCCCCGCAGGGTTCCACGGCGATGGTCACGGCATGGATCCTCGGGTCAAGCCCGAGGATGACGAATGAAGAGGCGTCTTCGGCAAATGAAACTCGCCACCTTCAACATCAACAACATCAACAGCCGGCTGGAAAACTTTTTGGCTTGGCTCGTCAAAGCCAAGCCCGACGTCGTCTGCCTGCAGGAACTGAAATCCCGCGACACGCAGTTTCCGCTGACCCGGCTGGCGAAGGCCGGCTATGGCGCGGTGTGGAAGGGCGAGCCGACCTGGAACGGCGTCGCGATCCTGGCTCGCGGCGCCGAGCCGGTGCTGACACGCGACGCGCTGCCCGGCGACGATGCCGACCGCCAGGCGCGCTACATCGAGGCGGCGGTCAATGGCATCGTGATTGCCTGCCTCTACGCGCCGAACGGCAACCCGCAGCCCGGGCCTAAGTTCACCTACAAGCTCGCCTGGCACCAGCGCTTCGCGGCGCATGCAAGCGAATTGTTCGACACCGGCCTGCCGGTGGTGCTTGCCGGCGACTTCAACGTTGTGCCCGAGCCGCGCGACATCTACGCCACCCGCTCCTATGACGACAACGCGCTGGTGCAGCCTGAAAGTCGCGCCGCCTTTGCGGCGCTGATCGATCAGGGCTGGACGGATGCGCTGCGCAAGGTCTTCCCGAAGGAGGAGAAGCTCTACACGTTCTGGGACTACCGCCGGAACCGCTGGCCGCGCGACGCCGGCCTACGGCTCGACCACATTCTGTTGTCGAAGAAGCTGGCGCGGAAGCTGAAAGGAGCGGGCATCGATCGGGAGGTGCGGGGCGAGGAAAACGCCAGCGACCACGCGCCGGTGTGGGTGGAACTGGCGACCTGACCTTCTCCACGGAAAAAAGGAAAGGCGGCGCTGTCCGCCGGCGTCTCTACGTTTGATGCCAGTCTCTCGCAAATAATGTCTGTGCAGCAACGACGGCTCGCGTTAGCTTTTGCAGGACTACGAGGGGGTGCGGACCTTATGCTTTTCAGCTTGAGTATTTTTCTCCAGCCAACGCTTCCCCGCCGTGGCTGACAACGCCCTCGTCCTCTTTATCTCCGTCCTTGTCATCGCCGGCGCCATTGCCCTCATCGCGCTCGCTTTGCGCTGGCGGCGCAAGCGCCGCAGGGCGCGCGGCAGTGCCAATCCGGCCGGCGACTATGCACCCCGCACCGCCTGGGGTCCGACATCCGGCAAGCTGAACTTTTCATCCTTCGTCTTCATGGATGTCGACGGCGACGGAACCTATGGTCAGGCCGACCGCCCGATGGCCGGCATCGTGGTGCGGCTGTTCGACCAGTCCGGCCGCTTCATCGTCGCGGCGCGAAGCAACGCTGCCGGTTTTGCCAATTTCCCGATGTCGTCGACGCGGCGCAGCGCCGTGATCCGCTCGCCTGGAACGTTTCGCTTTTCGGTCTCCGTGCCGCCCGGCTGGCGCGCCAGCGGCGCCAACGAGAACCAGTCTGTGCGCGTGACGGATGCGCCCGGCTCGCTTGTCGGTTTGGCTGGGGAGGGTCTGCCAAGGCCCGTCGGCCTTAGCCCTGCGCGCATAGTGAGCGGCAGGACGCCGGCCGCGGCCACGGCAACCCTATCCGTGATGGGCAACGGCCAGCTGCTCGAAAGCTACCCGCTCTGCGCGGCCACCACCTTCGGCTTCCCGCTCGCCGCCGAGGCCGATCAGGTCGTGATCGCCGGCGGCGGGCTCGACCGGCGCCTCGCGCTGTCGGCCTATCCGGTCGATCTCGGCTTGCTAGCGCCCGGGGCGCTTCAGCCCGATGCGGCGCTCAGCACCATCGGCTTCGACGACCTCACCACGCGCGGCCTGAGCAAGATCCCTTCCGGGTACGCCGGGCTCGACTGGCACAATCTCAACGCCATGTCGCGTGACCACACCAGGAACAGCGAAGGCTACGTAAACGGCAACGTCTCGGGCGCCTATATTGCCTATACCAGCAGCGGCCATCCGGCAGAGTTCGGCCGTGCGGCGCCTTTCGGCTTCCATTCGGTGATGCTGAGCGCCGCATGGCTGCGCTCGGAAGGGGAGAGCGCGTGGGTCGAAAGCTGGCTGGGGGACGAGTTGATCGCGCGCGACGAGGTCGCGCTATCGGCGCTGGCACCGGTTCAATACGCGCCGATGCTGAAGGCGGTGACGCGCGTGCGTCTGTCGACCAAGCATCACTGGCAGATGGTGCTGGACGATCTGGTGCTGGCGCTCTGATCCCTGTCGGCCAAAGGGCGACGGCTTATGGGCGAGATATGTGTCAAGCAAAGACGAACTATGTCGCCCAAAGGATGCCGCAGCTTCGGCAGAAAGACCTGCATCAAACGAAGAATTAGAGCGCGTTGCCTGAATTTCGGTGCAACGCGCTGTAATGCTTAGAACGTGAACGAAGTGGCGCCGTTGGCGGTGACTGCCGAAAGCCTGCCCTTCTTGACCAGCCTTGGTCTCTCATATGCTTTCTTCATGGCCGGTTCCCCGAATTTCCTGGATCGCAAGAAGGAGCCAGGATCGGCAGGCATCAACAGCAGATTGTCCGGCAGATCAGCTCGGCGCGCCGCCGCCATTGATAACAGTAGAAGGACCGCCGGCGACAATTGTCGAAAGCTTGCCTTTGCGGACCAACACAGGCTTCTCGTAAGTCTTCTTCATGATTGAACCCCCGTTAACCATTCGAACTGACAAGACGATAATCAGCCGCCTTGTCACGCAACAAGCCAGGATGACCGCTGGCCTCAAACATCAATGAAGCTGATCGAGCTGTCCCCGAATCAACCCGGGACCGGTGTCGAACCCGCGACGACCATCGAAAGCTTGCCTTTGCGGACCAACACAGGCTTCTCGTAAATCTTCTTCATGCTGTGGCTCTCCTGAAAATCCCGGGCGGATAATGTCATAAGAGCGTTTGCTGTCAACCAGTGCGGGTAGTCGAGCTTGTTATTCTTGGGGAGTGTGGCTTTCTGCCCACGTGCCGCTTGTTTATGGAGCGAAAGACATCACGCTTCGGTTCGGAGCATCGAGATATTGGCCGGCCGGATGAGTAAAGCCGAAATTCGGCCGGCGGCGGGATTGAAGAAGTCACGCCGCGCCAAAGCACGTTTATCGTTCTTCGTGTGATGTCTTGCACTTAGCCCCGGCGAAAAGCTCGGCTAGAATGGCCGATGCGCCTTCCGCCAGTTGGAGTGAAGGCGCCTGGGGGATGCCGATGAAAAGATCGACCGACAGGCTGTTGGCGCTGGCGATGCTCGTCGTCGGCTTCGCCTGCTTCGCCAAGCTTTATCTGGCGCTGGGGGGCACGCCCCCGGCCGCGGCGAGCGCCGGGATCTTCGGCGCGGCGGGCATGCTTTCGATTCTCGCCGGGCTTTCGCTCCTTGCCGGCCTGCTGCCGGGCGCGCCAAGGCATCAGCCTTCGGCGCCGCTGTTCGGCCGCGACGCTGCGACCGTGCCGGCCGGGCGCCCGCGGCTGCGCCGCATCGCGCTTGCCGTGCCGCTCATTGCCCTTGTCGTCATCCTTGCCGACCAGTTCGGCCGGTGGCGGGAAACAGAGGGCGATGCGGCCGCGCCGGCCAGGGAAGTCGCCGTCGCTCCGGCGGAGCCTGAGACCGAGCCGGCCTCCGCGCCTGTCGCGCCGGCGCCCACGGCCGCACCGTCCGAGCCGGCGGTCGCTCCGCCGCAGCCCGCCGCACCGGCGCAGCCTGCAACAACGCCGGCCCAGCAGACCGCGCTGGCGCCGGCCACGCCGCCGCAGACGCTGGCGCCGCCTCGGCCACCGCCCCAGCCCAGCCGACCGCGCCGGAAGGCCACCGCGATGCCGTCGTCTGGCTGGCGGTGTCGGCCGACGGCCACCAGATCATGAGCGCCAGCACCGATCGCATGATCAAGCTCTGGGATATCGACGGCAAGCGGCTGATCCGCGACCTCGGCGTCCACAAGGACATGGCGCGCAGCGCGCTCTTCATGCCCGACGGCAGAAGCGCGCTCACCGCCGGCGACGACGGCGAGATCGTGCTGCGCCAGCTTTCCGATGGCACAGTGCTGCATGTCTTCTCGTCCGGAGCGAACGGCGGCGTCCGGCAACTGAAGATCAGCCCCGACGGCAAGCTCGCCGTCAGCGGCCACGACACCGGTTCCGTCGTCGTCTGGGATTTGCAGAAAGGCACGGTGCTGCATGTCCTGCCGGGCCACGATTGGTCGGTGAGTTCCGTCGCCATCTCGCCTGACGGCGCCAGGGCGCTCACCGGCAGCATCGACGGCGAACTGAAGCTCTGGGACATCCCTGCGGGCAAGCAGCTGCGCAGCTGGCACGGCCACGATCGCGGCGCCTATGGCGCGCTCTTCCTGGCCGACGGCCACCATGCGGTGACCGGCAGCGGCGACTACACGATAAAACTCTGGGATCTCGACACCTTCAAGGAGGTCCGCCGCTTCGACGGCCACTCCGGCACCGTCTATGCGCTCGCCTTATCGGCCGACGGCAAACGGCTCGGCTCCGCCTCGCTCGACGGCACGGCGCGGATCTGGAATATGGATACGGGCGCCGAGATCGCCGAGTTCGACCCCGGCACCGGGCCGATCTACTCGGTCGCCTTCGCCGCCGACGGCACGCTTTTGACCGGCGGCATGGATCGCACCATCCGCGACTGGCCGGCGGCAGGCGGGGATGGCAAGGTGCTGTTCGCCGGCGCGCCGGAGTAGCAAAATAGGAGATTGAGGAAAGCGCCCGCGACAGCCAACCTCCCCTCAACTGCGGGAGATGCCCAACAGGGCAGAGGGGCAAGCGAAGGAATGTGGCCTGTCTGAAGAAAGCCTGTACAAGTATTGTCCAAGCAGCCATCGTCACCATGTGAGCAACACTGCCGAATCCATCTATTTTGTCCTGCAGGAGATCGATCCTGCGACCGGTTCGGCGGTCGCCGAAGCCCGAATTCGCGTCTCAGACCTGGAAGAGCTTCGCGCGGTTCTGGCGTGCGACAGTCCACAGCTATCCGGTTCATGGCATTTGGACCCGGACGACCTCGAGCGACTTGGCGCGATATGCATTCCACCTCGCGAGCTTGATCGAAGGCTCAACCGCATCGAGTCCTGGCATCCAATCCGTGAGGTCCCGTATCTCGTTCATACGAATTTCGAGCTGCCGCTGATGCTGGAAGGTCGCAAGCCGCTGGCAGTCTTCCATGACGCTTATCCGGCGGAATGGCTGTCGGAAACGTTGGCTCGCTTCGACCCGTTTGTGCGCTCGGGCCGGTTGGTGCGTCATGTCATCGATACTCCCTTTACCGAAGCCGAGCACGCCCGTTTCCCCGACTTCCAAGGGTGGCGGCGCGCCTTCTTCTCACTCCCCGGGGAGGAGTGGCGGATAGACGCGTTTCTGCTGTTATTATCGAAAGTGTTCGCCAAAACCGGCTGGAACGAATCTCTCGAGCGGATGGAGGGCTCGCTTCTCGGCTATGAAGATTGGCAGAACGACTGGTGGATCGAACGCAAGTCAAAACACCGAACTAGCACCTCTTCGATCGTCTGAATTGTCGGCAGGACAGCGCCCGCCTCTGGCTTGCCGGCCATCTCCCCGACCTTTGGGGAGATCAGCAGATCGGCTACGGGGCCCTCCCTGCAACGTCGGCGGTTTGGCAAAAGCTTGCGCGACATCCAATCTCCCTCCTTGCGGGGGAGATGCCCGGCAGGGCAGAGGGGGGTGTGACGGATCGCGGCTTACGAATTTCGAGCCAACCTTCGTCGGACGCGTGGTCACTGACAAGAGGTTCGCCAAGCCATGAATATAGTCGAAGCCTCGATCGCCGATCTGCGCCGCGCGCTGGAAGACGGCACAGTCACAAGCGTCGAGCTCACCGGCGCGTACCTGCGGCGCATCGCCCACTACGACCGGCACGGCATAGCGCTCAACGCCGTGCCCATCCTCAATCCAAAGATGTTCGAGGAGGCGGCAGCTTCCGACCGCCGCCGCCGCGCGGGCAAAACGCTTGGCCCGCTCGACGGCATCCCCTACACCGCCAAGGACAGCTACAAGGTGAAAGGTCTGACGGTGGCGGCCGGCTCGCCGGCCTTCGAGCATCTGATCGCCAGCGAGGACGCCTTGACGATTGCCCGGCTGCGCGCCGCGGGCGCGGTGCTCATCGGCCTCACCAACATGCCGCCGATGGCCAATGGCGGCATGCAGCGCGGCGCCTATGGTCGCGCCGAGAGCCCGTACAACAAGGATTATCTCACCGCTGCCTTCGCTTCCGGCTCGTCGAACGGCTCGGGCACGGCGACGGCCGCGTCCTTCGCCGCCTTCGGGCTCGGCGAAGAAACCTGGTCATCCGGCCGCGCGCCCGCCTCCAACAACGCGCTGGTCGCCTACACGCCGTCGCGCGGCGTGATCTCGGTGCGCGGCAACTGGCCGCTGGTGCCGACCATGGATGTGGTGGTGCCGCATACGCGCAGCGTGCCGGACATGCTGGAGCTGCTTGATGTCATCGTCGCCGACGACCATGACACGCGCGGCGACTTCTGGCGCGTGCAGCCCTGGGTTTCGATCCCGAAGGCATCAGCGCTGAGGCCGGCGAGCTATACCGGGCTTCCCCTGCAAGGCGCGCTTGAGGGCAAGCGGCTCGGCGTGCCGAAAATGTATATCGGCAAGGATCTCGGCGCCGGCCGGCCGATCGAGACGCGCGCCTCGGTACTGGAACTCTGGCGACAGGCCGCTCATGACCTGCAGGCACTCGGGGCCGAGGTGGTCGAGGTCGATTTCCCCGTCGTATCGAACTATGAGCGCGACCGTCCGGGCGCGCGCTCCATGGTTGATCGCGGCCTGGTGCCGGAGGAATTTGCAAACCGCGAGATCTGGGACCTGTCAATCTGGTCGTGGGACGATTTCCTGCGCGCCAATGCTGATCCGGCGCTTCCCGATCTTGCATCGGTCGATGGCCCGAAAATCTTTCCACAGCCGCCGGGCACGCTGCCCGACCGCTATGGCGACGACGGCTTCGACCTGGCGGACTATGTCGAGCGGGCGAAGAACGGGGTCAGCCCGCTCGAGGCCATCCCCACCATCGAGGACGGGCTCAAGGGGCTGGAAGAGACGCGCCGCATCGACTTCGAGATCTGGCTCGACGCCAACCGCCTTGACGCTGTGGTGCTTCCGGCCGCCGCCGATGTCGGCCCGGCCGATGCGGATGTCAACGAGGCCTCCGCCGATCTTGCCTGGCGCAACGGCACCTGGGTCGCCAACGGCAATCTGGTCTGGCGCCATCTCGGCATCCCGACGGTGACGGTGCCGATGGGCATCATGGCCGATATCGGCATGCCGGTCGGCCTCACCTTTGCCGGCAAGGCCTATGACGACGTGGCGCTGCTGACGATGGCCGGCGACTACGAGCGCGCCACCAAGCGCCGCACCGTCCCGCCACGCACGCCGCCGCTGGCCGATGATGTGTTTGAACCGAGCGGGGGCACATTGGGCCGCCCCAGCGAAGCGCCGCTTATGCTGGCCCTCACCGCCGAGACAATCCACGCCGGCGACGACACTGACGAGATCGCGATCGCGCTGGAGATCGACGCGGGCGAGGCCGGGCCGGATGCAGCCGTGAAAGTCCACGTCAACGGCGAACCGGTCGCCATGCAGGGAAGCGGCAACCGCCACACCGGCCGGGCCGTCGTGCCGGCTGCGACGCATCAGGGCTTCCACAGCGTCTGGCGCCGCGCCTACGGCTCGATCGTCACGGCGATCGTGAGGCTGCCGGATGGGCGAGTTGGCGGGGCTTATGTGGTGACCGGCGGGATTGGCTGAGGCGGGGGAATCGCAGATCTCCCCGACAACAGGGGGACCACGCTTCGTCCGCGTCCTTGACCCACCCCCCACCTCCGCTATCTTCGCGCCCATGCCAGACACCGCTCCCTCGGCCGCCGCTCCGCTGATCGTCATCGACCTGCAGACCGGCATGTTCGACGGCCGTTTCGATCCGCCGATCCATGATGCCGACGTCATTGCCGAGCGCGCGCGAAAATTGATCGATTGGGCGCGCAAAACCGGCCGCAAGGTGGCCTTCGTGCGTCATGACGGGCCGGCGGGGGATCCGCTGGCACCGGGCGCTTCCGGCTGGCCGGTATGGCCGCAGCTCGGCCAGGCGGCCGGCGAACCGACCTTCGGCAAGAGCGTCGGCAATGCCTTCTCCAACGCCGATCTCGGGCAGTGGGTCGCGGGGCAGGGCGTTCGCGACGTGGTGCTCATCGGCGCCCAGAGCGATTTCTGCGTTGCCGCCACGGTGAAAGGCGCTCTTGCCCAGGGCCTCGGCGTCACCGTCGTTTCGGATGCGCATTCGACGCTCGATTCCGAGGAGGAGAAAGCGCCCGACATCATCATCCGGCACAACAAAGCCTTCGCCGAGCAGGGCGCGCGGCTGACGACGACCGCGGCGCTGATTGGGGGCTGAGGGCTTGGCTCCTCCTTCTTCCTTGTGGGAAGAACGTGTCGCCGAAGGCGACGGATGAGTAGGGAAAATCAACCCAAGGAGCGCTCATGCCAATCCCCTCCCTGCCTGCCGAAGGTGGCTGCCGCTGCGGCCGCGTGCGCCTCAGGATCTCCGCCAAGCCGCTGCTCACCATGGCCTGCCATTGCACCGGCTGTCAGAAGATGTCGTCGAGCGCTTATTCGCTGAGCGCCGCCATTCCCGCGGATGGCTTCGAGATCACCAAGGGCGAGCCGGTGATCGGCGGCCTGCGCGGCGCTTCGAAACACTATTTCTGCGGCTACTGCATGAGCTGGATGTTCACCCGGCCGGAGGGGCTCGACTGGTTCGTCAACCTGCGCCCGACCATGCTGGACGACCCCGCCTGGTTCACGCCTTTCGTCGAGACCTGGACCAGCGAGAAGCTGCCCTGGGCGGAGACGCCCGCCCTGCACAGCTACGCGGCCCTGCCGGCTTTCGAGGAATATGACGGGCTGGTCGCGGAATACGCAAAGTCCCAGGCCTGATGGCCAAAAACAAAACGGCGACCCGGGTCAGATCGCCGTTCAGTACAAGGTCGACGCGGCCGTTGGGGGCGACATTGTTGGGGATGTGCTTGGGCGTCCGCGTCGACCAAGGCGGCCTCGTACCGCAGCCTGGACTATGGCATGTTTTTCTCGTGCCGAAACTTCCGCGATAGCGGAATAGGCAGGCGACAGGGACTTCCCCACCGCCGTTTGGAATTAAGGTTAACGGCGGCGCAGCCGGCCGGGCGCGATCTGCCAACCGCGGGTGACAGAGAACTTGGGCGAAACACTTTCTATCCCGATCCGCATTGACCTCTGGCGGCCGAGGGACGACGACTGATGCATCATTGCTGATGGATTGCATCTTGCCCCGCTTTCTCAACGCAAAACTCGCCGACGGCTCCCTGGCCGACCTCACCGTCGCCGACGGCCGCTTCAGCGCCATCACGCCCGCCGCCAATGCCGCCGGCGCGCCGCCAGGCGCCGTCGACCTCGCCGGCCAGCTCGTGCTGCCGGCCTTCATCGAGGGCCACATCCATCTCGACACCTCCTTCTATGGCGATGTCTGGCGCCCGCACATTCCCTGCACCAACGGCTTCGACGTGCGCGAGCGGGTCGCCTTCCAGATGCGGAACCTCGAGCAGGCCGCGCCGATGGACGAGCGCGCGAAAAACCAGCTCGAGCTTTGCGTTGGCAATGGCAGCCTCGCGATGCGCAGCCATATCATGGTCGACGCCGCGGTCGGGCTGAAACATGTCGAGACGATCCTTGCCGTGCGCGAAAAATATTGCGAGCTGATCGACATCCAGCTCGTCGCCTTCCCGCAAAGCGGCATCCAGTCGTCGCCCGGCACCGCCGAGCTTCTGGACGAGGCTTTGAAGCTCGGCTGTGATCTGATCGGCGGGCTCGACCCGGCAAGCTTTGACCGCGATGTGAAGGGCCATCTCGACGTCGTCTTCGGCCTTGCCGAAAAACACGGCGCCGGAATCGATATCCACCTGCATGACGGCGGCACCCTCGGCCTGTTCGAGATCGAGGAGATCGCCGCGCGGACCACGGCACTGGGCATGCAAGGCAAAGTCGCCGTCAGCCACGCCTATGCGCTGGGCGACATTTCCGCCGACGCGCTGGCCAAAGCCGGCGAGCTGCTCGCCGCCTCCGGCGTCGCCATCATGACCAACGCGCCCGGCAACCATCCTTTCCCGCCGGTGGCGGCATTGCGCAAGGCGGGCGTCACGGTCTTTGCCGGCTCCGACAACATCCGCGATTCCTGGTGGCCCTACGGCGATGGCGACATGCTGAACCGCGCCAACATGATCGGCTACCGCTCCGGCTTCTACGAGGATCGCGAGCTGGAAGCCGCCTACGACGTGGTGAGCCATGCCGGCGCCAGGGCGCTGGGGCTCGAAGTCTATGGCATCGCCGTCGGGGCCAAGGCCGATTTCGTCGCGCTCAGGGCCGAGCATGTGCCGGAAGCGGTGGTGGCCGTGCCGAAGGAGCGGACCGTGTATCGCGCGGGCAGGGAAGTGATCAGGGACGGGAAGGTGGTCGATCGGGCCGGTCTCACCGGGCTGCCATCTGCTTGACAGTCCGATAGCCGTACCGCATTTTCCGGCGAGGCAGGGGAGATTTCGCCATGAAAAAAGAATATTCGAAGCCGACGCTCGTCCGCAAAGGCCGGCTCTCGGCGCAGACCGCGCAGCAACTTCCTTCCGGTAGTACGGACTAACGCCTGACGCCTATCTTGGCGAGCAAGGCAGTCGGCAATTGTGCGCCCGTCATAGCCGGCAGCGCCGCCTGTTGGCGCTCGCCACTAATGCCGCGGCGTCGAAACCCAATTTAATTCGCACACAAATGTTTCAGGCCGCTCCGGCTTCGTGAAGCATTTCACCGTTTGCGCGCAATCGCCTGGTTACAGACGCACCTCAAAAGCGGCGCCCGGAGGGCGGCCGCCAATTCTGCCGCTGCTTTGTGGAGGTTGCGATGTTTAAGAGCCTTAACCGAATCCGCGCCGCGTTCGCGCAGGCGAGAAGGCGCCGCAGGACGACGCGGGAGCTGAACGAACTGCCGCCGGAGATCCGCAAGGACATCGGATGGCCCGATACGGCCCGGGACGACGAGATTCGATTGCCGTTCTAATGCATGTTGCCCAAAGTGCGGAGCGGTTTGGGGATAAGGGCATGCGTCAGCAAAGCTCGGCCTGCGGTGACGTGATGCCGGCAGCACGGGACGACCAACACGCCGTCCGCGCTGCCTGGCCAGGCCGTCAGCCGGCGGGCTTGTAGGCGCCGGCAGCCTTGTTGGCGGCAGCGAGCACCGCCTTCATGTCGAGTTCTTCGAGGACGACCAACTCGCTCAACGAGCCGCTCGCGCGCACGGCAAGGGCCATGCCCATCCCGGCGACCTGATCCGGCACCTCGCCATTGACGACGACGTCGTAAATGCCGCGCGTGAACATAACGCTGCTCATCCTGCCGCCGACGCTTTCAAAGAGCGCCTGGATTGCAGCTTCGCGGTTCGATCCCTGCATCAGCCCTTTGGCGGCATGGGGTTCGTAACTTGCCAGTATGGTGACCTTCATGGCTATCTCCTCCAAATATCATTGCCTCAGGCTGCTCAATGGTTTGAGCAGCCGAGGTGCTTGTTGTTTCACTGGCATTTGACCTGGTCACGGACCGCCCGGGCACCATGGCCAACAGGCGGTTCAGCCGGAGCACGGCTTCGGCTTCAGACAATATGCGCCTATTCTAATATTACGACAATCCCGCGATGAGCGGACCGCCGTCGTGTCAGATATCTCCGTCAGGATATGTGGGCCAAATGTCGTCAGAGCGATGCGTCATGGCCGTTTTGTGTATTCACGCGACGGACGTGGCCTGATAATAGGTCAACGAAGCTGACCTAAATGCTAAAACCCTGAACGAAGCACTGCGGGAGGTGCGCTTTGACCCTGTTGAACCTTCTGGCCTCGCGCTCCTCGCGCATGAAGGCCTCGGAAATCCGCGAGCTCCTGAAGCTGCTCGACCAGCCCGACATCATCTCATTCGCCGGCGGTATTCCCGATGCCTCGCTGTTTCCGGCCGAGGCCATCGGCGATGCCTATCAGGCCGTGCTCGGCGGCGCGGAAGCGGGAGCCGCGCTACAATACCAGGTCAGCGAAGGTTTTCTGCCGCTGCGCAAATGGCTGGCCGGCTATATGGGCAGGCTCGGCATCCGATGCGACGAGGGCAACATCTTCATCACCTCCGGCTCGCAGCAGGCGCTCGATTATCTCGGCAAGCTGTTTCTGTCGCCCGGCGACACCGCGCTGGTCACCTGGCCGACCTATCTCGGCGCGCTGCAGGCCTTCAACGCCTACGAGCCGCGTTACGACCGGCTGAACATTGCCGGCGGCAACATGACGCCGGACGCCTATCGCGCGGCCGCCGCGGCTAACGGCGGCAAAGTGAAATTCGCCTATCTGGTGCCGGATTTCGCCAACCCGACCGGCAACACTCTGGATAGCAAGCAGCGCGAGGCGGTGCTCGACCTCGCCGGCGAGCTCGACATCGCCGTCATCGAGGACGCCGCCTATCGGGCACTGCGCTATGACGGCGAGGCGGTGCCCCCGATCCTGGCGCTGGATTGCGCCCGCTCGGGCGGCATCGACAATGCCCGCACGCTCTATTGCGGCTCCTTCTCCAAGATCCTGTCCCCAGGCATGCGCGTCGGCTGGGTCTGCGCCCCGCGCCATGTGGTGGAAAAGCTGGTGCTGATGAAACAGGCCTCCGATCTGCACAGCCCGTCGATCAACCAGATGGTCATGCATCGCGTTGCCGAGACCATCTTCGACGCCCAGGTGGAGAAGCTGATCGGTGCCTATCGCCGTCGCCGCGACGCGCTGCTCGGCGCCCTCGAGGAAAACATGCCGGACGGCATTTCCTGGAGCCGGCCGGAAGGCGGCATGTTCGTCTGGCTGACGCTGCCCGAAGGCACTGACGCCACAGCGTTGCTGGCGCGTTCGGTGCAGGAGGCGCGCGTCGCCTTCGTGCCGGGCAACGCCTTTTACGCCGACGGCACCGGCCGCAACACGCTGCGCATGTCCTTCACGCTGGCCGACGACCGCGCGGTGGGCGAGGGCGTGCCGCGATTGGCGAAGCTGCTGAGCTAGCGCTCTTCCCTCAAAGAGAGATCGACAGCCGGCTATCACCTCCTTCTCGCGCAGGCGTGATTGGTAGTGCGCAGCCGTGATTATAGCCACGCCGATTCTTCGGCTAGGGTCGCGGCCGATCCAACACCCCCTGGATCGGCAGGCAGCGAAGTCCCACCTTCAAGGCCTCAACGAAAGAGCCCCGACGGCTTCCACCGGCGGGGCTTTTTTGTGTCGGCGATCCGGCGCTACTTGTTGCAGTTCTGCATGTTCGAGGTCGTATTGCCGCTGGCCGTGTTGTTCTCGGTATCGTTGGCGCCCGTATCCTTGCAGCGATCCTGCATACCGGCCGGCTGGTTCGTCGAATTCGTCGAATTCGTCGAATTCATGGAATTCGTGGAATTCGTGGTGGTCGTATCCGTGCCAGGGGTTGCCGGCGTGGTGACTGTGGCACCGCCCGTCGCACTGCCCGAGGCGCCGCCAGTCGTGCCCGAGACGCCGCCTGAAACGCTGCCGCTGGCGTCGCCGCTTGCACCGGCTGTCTGAGCCATGGCGCCCGAGGTCGCGAGCGCCAGGGTAAGAACGGAAGCTGCGAGAATCTTCTTCATCATCAGGAAATCTCCATTGGTTTGCATCGTTGACTAAGTTTCCAACGGAGCTTTCCAGGGGATGTTCCGGCTGAAAAAATTCGTGAAGAACCGCATAGCTCTGTTATTCTGGCCTGACAGCGAGATCGGGTGGCGGCACCTTTAGGAAGGGCCGGCAAGAACAAATCGTGTCGCCCGCGTTGGCGAGAGGGGGATAACATGCACGCATCGCCGCGCGTGACACTGCTCATCGGCAGTGCTCCGGATCTGTTCCTTGTAGGGGAGATCGGCAACTCCGGTGCCTGCTGACCCGTCACGCAAAGTTGCTCGGCTCCGGCGCGCCTTTCGGATAGACTTTGGGCAATCAAGTAGAAGGAGTGAAGCCATGACTTCGCGCCTCGGCCTCATTGGACTTGCCTTCGCTGCCTTCGCCACTCAGGCATCCGCCTTCGAGATCTCCAGCCCGTCGGTTTCCAGCGACAAGTGGGACGCAAAATATCTCGGCGACAAGCCCGGATGCGGCGGCAAGAGCGTCTCGATCGCGCTTGCCTGGAAGGACCCGCCGGCGGGCACCAGGAGCTACGCGCTCACCATGTTCGATCCCGACGCCAACGACGGCAAGGGATTCTGGCATTGGCTTGCCTGGAACATCCCGGCAAGCGCCAAGGGCCTCGCCGAAGGCGCCGGCTCCAAAGGCGGCAAGCGCCTGCCGAAGGGCACGGTTTCCGGCACGGGCGGCGTCGGTCGCGCCGGCTATTTCGGCCCATGTCCGCCGCCCGGCAGCGGCACGCACCACTACGTCTTCACGCTCTATGCGCTGAGTGAGGCGAAGCTGCGCACGCCGGAAAATCCGTCGCCCGAAATGGTGTCGGTCGCGGCGAAGAGCCAGGCGCTGGCGGAGGCCAGTGTGACGTATACCTACGGGAGGTAGCTGATCTTCCCCCCTTGAGGCCCTTGAGGGGGAGATGTCGCCGAAGGCGACAGAGGGGGTCGGCGCGCACGATGCGCCAACTTGCCCTCTTATTGTTCGTCGGGCGTCGGCGCTCCACGCGCATCGACCCGCTTTGGCCTGCCGGCCATCTCCCACGCAAGGCGGGGAGATCAGCAGCTCACTCCGCCGCTTGCAACCTGTCCTGCGTCTTCGTCTCGAAATCGCTGGCGTCGTGGCGCTCGTGCAACTGATAGGCCGGATCGCCGGAGATGCGGTTGACCATGCGGCCGCGCCTTACCGCCGGCCTGGCGTCGATCGCGTCGGCCCAGCGCTGCACGTGCTTATATTCATGCACGGCGAGGAACTGCGCGGCATCGTTGTAGCTGCGGCCTTTGGCGAGCCCGCCATACCAGGGCCAGACCGCCATGTCGGCGATGGTGTAATCCGGCCCGGCGAGATACTCGCTTTCGGCCAGCCGCCGATCCAGCACGTCCATCTGCCGCTTGGTTTCCATGGCGAAGCGGTCGATGGCGTATTCGATCTTTTCCGGCGCATAGGCGTAGAAATGCCCGAAGCCGCCGCCGAGATAGGGCGCCGAGCCCATCTGCCAGAACAGCCACGAGAAGGTTTCGGCCCGCGCTGCACGCTCCGTCGGCAGAAACTCGCCGAATTTTTCCGCCAGATAGGTGAGGATCGAGCCCGACTCGAACACGCGCACCGGCTTCGGCTCGCTGCGGTCCATCAGCGCCGGGATCTTGGAGTTCGGGTTGACCTCGACGAAGCCCGAGCCGAACTGGTCGCCGTCATTGATGCGGATCAGCCAGGCGTCGTATTCGGCGCCCTTGTGGCCGCGCGCCAGCAACTCCTCCAGCATGATCGTCACCTTCTGGCCGTTGGGCGTGGCCAGCGAATAGAGCTGCAGCGGATGCTTGCCGACAGGCAATTCCTTCTCATGCGTCGGCCCGGCGACTGGCCGATTGATGGAGGCGAAGGTGCCGCCACTCGGCTTGTTCCAGGTCCAGACTTTCGGCGGGTTGTACTGGTTCATCTCGGGAGGCCTTGTTGCTGTGGGCGGGATGCGGGGTTCGTTGCGCAAGATTTAGGTGCGGTTGCGCGGGCGTCAAAGAAAAAAGTTCAAATTTCGTTGAACTAATGCTTGGGCCAGCAGCGCCCCGCCTGGACAAATGCCCTTGCACCGCGTCCCTTTGGCCATACTTATAGAAAAAGACCCGTAATTCAGGATCGACGATGACCATCGAAAAAATCTCGCGCTCCGTCGTGGCCGTGCGCGCCACGGTTCCGGACGACGCCTTTACCGCCAATGCGCTGGGCACGCGCCGCGAGGGCAGCGGCGTGGTGATCCGCGACAGCGGGCTGGTTCTCACCATCGGCTATCTCATCACCGAGGCCGAGGAGGTCTGGCTGACCGACCAGGACGGCCGCGTGGTTGCGGCGCATGCGCTGGCCTATGACCAGGAGACCGGCTTCGGCCTGGTGCAGGCGCTGGCGCCGCTCGGGCTGCCGGCAGTCAAGTTCGGCAATGCCAGGAAGGCCAATATCGGCGACGCCGTGACGCTTGCCGACGGCATCGGCCAGCAGGTCGACGCCCACATCGTCACCAAGCAGGAATTCGCCGGCTATTGGGAATATCTCATCGACGAGGCGATCTTCACCGCGCCGGCGCATCCGTCGTGGGGTGGTGCTGCGCTGTTCGACCGTGACGGCAAGCTGCTCGGCGTCGGCTCGCTGCGCCTGCAGATGAGCCGCGCCGGCGAGGTTGCCGACATCAACATGATCGTGCCGATCGACCTTCTGACGCCGATCCTCGACGATCTGGTCAAGCGCGGCCAGGTCGCCAAGCCGCCGCGCCCGTGGCTCGGCGCCTTCTCGGCGGAGTCGAACGGCATGGTGGTGGTGATGAGCGTCGCCGAAGGTGGTCCTGCGGCAAAGGCGGGCCTTCGGCAAGGCGACATCATCTCCGACGTGCGCGACGGCGAGGTTGACGGTCTCGCCGACTTCTATCGAAAACTCTGGCAAAACCCGGCCGGCGCGGAAATTCCGTTGCGCGTCGTGCGCGACGGCCGTGAGACCTGGCTTCGCGTAAAATCGGCCGACCGCAACTCCTTCCTCAAGAAGCCGCAGCTGCAGTAACGTGCATCCAAGGCTGCTGAAGACCTTTCTCGCGGTCGCGCGCACACGCAACGTCACGCGCGCGGCGGGCGAGCTCAATCTCGCGCAGTCGAGCGTCAGCGACCAGATCCAGTCGCTCGAGGCCGAGCTGGGCGCGACGCTGTTCACACGGTCGCGGCAAGGGCTGGACCTGACCCCGGCCGGCGAGGCGCTGCAAGCCTACGCCGAGGAATTGCTGGCGCTCGCCGACGACGCCCGGGCCGCCATCGATGCCACCAAGGCCGAGACGGCCGGCAGCCTGTCGATCGGCGCGCTCGAGACGATCGCTTCGGCAAAACTTCCCGGCTGGCTCGCCGATTTCCAGGCCGTTCATCCCGACATCGACATCAGGCTGAAAATCGCAGGCAGCGGCGAGTTGCGCCGCAGGCTGGGAGAGGGTGGGATCGACGTCGCCTTCTGCTTCGACAGACCGGGCGCCAGCGAGCCCGACGAGCGCTTCGCCAGGCGCCCCGTCGCGGCCGAGCCGCTGGTGCTGATCGCGCCGCCGGGCGAGAACCGGGCGGATGTCGATCTGGCGGAGCTTGCCGAAAAGCGTTTCGTCGCCACCGAAACCGGATGCGTCTACCGCGTCATGGTCGACACGGCCTTCACCGCGGCGGGCCTCGGCGGACCGAAGCTCGCGGCCGAGGCTGGCAGCATTGACGCCATCGCCGGCCTGGTGGCGGCCGGCGCCGGCTTCGGCCTTGTTCCGCGGCTGGCGGTCGCTGCCGCGCTCGATCGCGGCGAGGTGGCCGAGATCGCATGGCCGGGCCCGATCCGCTCGGCGGAGCTGGTCATGATCTGGCGGCGCCGGCGCGTCCAGCCGCCGGCGCTGAAGCTCTTGCTCGCGGCGATGGGCGAAAACTTCGCGATCGTCAGACCAGCCGCTGCCCGCCCTCGACATGCAGCGTCGTTCCCGTCGTAAAGCCGTTGCCCATCAGGAAGCGGATCGCGTCCGCAATGTCTTCCGGCCGTCCGACCCGTCCGGCCGGCAGGCGCTTCGCCATCGCGGCAAGCGTCTCGTCCTTCGCATCGCCGGCAACGAATTGCCAGATCGGCGTGTCGACCCAGCCGGGCGAGACGGCATTGACTCGGATCGGCGCCAGCTCGATGGCCAAGGCCCGCACCAGCCCTTCGAGCCCGGCGTTGACGGCCGCGACCACCGAGCCGCGCGCGGCCGGGCGGTAGGCGGCAATGCCGGAGACGAAGGTGAGCGAACCATTGGCCGAAAGTTTCGGCGCGCCATGCTTGGCCAACAGCAGCGGCCCGTAGAACTTGCTGTCGACAACTTTTTGCGCCGCCGAAAGCTCGATCTCGGGCAAAAGCCGGTAGGCGCCTTCGATGTCGACCGCCGTGCTGACGATATGCTCGAGCCCGCCGATGCGCGCGAACAGCGCCGCGACCTCGGCCTCGCGGCTGATGTCGACCACCGCCGCTTCCAGCGCGGCCGGGCAGCCGAGCTCATCGCGCGCGGCGTTCAGCCTCGCTGCATTGCGCCCGGCGATGATGACGCCGGAGCCTTCGGCGAGGCAGCGCCTGGCAAGCGCCAGCCCCATGCCCGAACTGCCGCCGACGATCAGGATTTTTGTCTCGTCCATGTCCATGCCTTTCTTTTGCATGGACGGTGATGTGGCAGGCCGGCCGGCGGAGCGGAAACGGAAGAAACCGATAGTGTTATCGGAGAGTCCGATGGTTGGCTGGCGCGGCTTTGATAATTCAACCAGGCAGGGCAGGGGGGCGCGAAGAAACGCGGCCTTAAATTCCCACGAGTATAAGCTAAGGCGGCGGCGTCTCGACAGGGCTGGCGGGACAGCGCGCCCTCTGGTCTGCCGGCCGTCTCCCCAACAAAGGGGGAGATCGGAGCCTCGGCTCAGGCAAGAAGGAACACCGATGGCCCCCATCAAGGTCGACTCGAGTAAGGTCCACGAGTTCTCGGACGCCGAAAGCTTCTACGCCTGGCTCAGCCAAAACCAGGCCGGCGAAAGCGAGGTCTGGATCAAGATCCACAAGGTCGGCTCTGGCCTTGCTTCGATCACGCCGAAGGAAGCGATCGACGTCGTGCTCTGCTTCGGCTGGATCGATGCGGTGCGCAAGTCGCTCGACGAGAAGAGCTTTCTGCAGCGCTACACGCCGCGCGGCAGGAAGAGCATCTGGAGCAGGATCAACGTCGACAACGTCGCGCGCTTGATCGAAGAGGGCCGCATGACGGAGCATGGCCTGCGCGAAGTCGAGGCGGCCAAAGCCGATGGCCGCTGGGACCGCGCCTATGGCGGCTCGAAACAGATGACATTTCCGCCCGACCTGCAGGCCGCGATCGATGCCGAACCGAAGGCCAAAGCGATGCTGGCAAAGCTTTCGGCGCAGAACCGTTTCGCGCTCGCCTTCCGCGTCCACAACATGAAGACCGAGGCGGGGCGCAAGAAGAAGATCGAGACGTTCGTCGAAATGCTGAAGCGCGGCGAGACGATCTATCCGCAGAAGAAGTAAGGCACGATCCGGACCGGACGACCGCGCCAGCGACCTGGTAAGCAAAAACGCCGCCTTTGAGGGACGGCGTTTCCGGGAAGCGATGATCCCGAACCCTGTTGAAGCGGTCCGGGATCATCCGGTCATGAAGTTTTTGGCCAATTGCTGAAAAGCCAAAAGCCGGCGACGCGCCTTATGCGGCGAGCTTCTTGCCGTGCTTCTTGTGGGTACGCTTCTTGGTGTGGTGCTTCACATGATGCTTCTTGGCGTGATGCTTCGAGTGCTTCTTCACGTGATGCTTGCGGGCGTGACGGCGATGGTGCTTGACATGCTTCTTGTGCGGGCCGTTGGCGTCCGGCTTGGCCGTCTCGGTGGCCGCAGCCGGAGCCGCGGTGGTCGTCGTGGTCGCAGCCGTCGTGGTCGCGGCAGCGTTGGCTTCGGTAGTGCCGAGCGCCGGCACCGCGAAAGCAAGCGCGACCGCCAGGCCGAGAACGGAGAGAAGGGTCTTTTTCATAAGTCGGCATTCCTTTTTCGAAGATCGATATCAGGTTGTCGCTGGCCGTAGTTCGGCTGCTCCGGTGCCGCTTATGACAGCCGGTCTTTTCGCGAGTTTTTCCGGGCTGTTGAATCTTGTTTCCGGATTGTGTCTGGCGGGGAGGGGGCGCTTGCTGGTCAATTCGACCTGCCCCGGCTGGGTCGCGACATGGGCGGTGCCGGCGGCCGCCCCGTCGCGCAAGGCGCGGCCGGCATCGTCTGCGCCGCAACCTTGCCCGACGGTCCGACCGGCGGCTTTTTAGCGATGGCAAGCTGCTGCCCTGGTGAAGGGACACCATGCTCCCCCCAACCCATCCGCATGCTACGAAAATAGCATTCCCGGCCAGCGAAATGTGATGCTAGGCTCGCGCCCGTGCACCCAAGGCGCACGGCGGCCCAGCCGCAAAGGAGCAGGCCCGCAAGAATAGGAGTGGCAGGCGGGATCGAGGCCTCAATCCACAATCCGACGGAACTGTTGAACCATTGCGAGGTCCGCCGCGTTTCCCGTGGTTGACCACAAGGGAGGAACTACCAGTGAAAGCATCCTATCTCGTCTCCGCCGCGCTCATTGCGGCATCCGCAATGCCGGCGGCGGCTGGCGAAATCTCGGACGGCAAGGTCAAGATCGGCATCTTGAACGACCAGTCCGGCGTCTATGCCGATTTCGGCGGCAAATGGTCGGTCGAGGCCGCCAAGATGGCGGTCGAGGATTTCGGCGGCAAGGTGCAGGGCGCGCCGATCGAGATCGTCAGCGCCGACCACCAGAACAAGCCGGACATCGCCTCCAACATCGCGCGCCAGTGGTACGACACCGAGCAGGTCGATGCGATCATGGAGCTCACCACGTCTTCCGTCGCGCTCGCCGTCCAGGGGCTTTCCAAGGAAAAGAAGAAGATCGACATCGTCACCGGCGCCGCCTCCACCGACCTCACCGGCAAGCAGTGCTCGCCCTATGGTTTCCACTGGGCCTACGACACCCACTCCCAAGCGGTCGGCACCGGCGGCGCACTGGTGCAGCAGGGCGGCGACAGCTGGTATTTCATCACCGTCGACTATGCATTCGGCTATTCGCTGAAGGACCAGACCGCCAAGCTCGTGGAATCCAGTGGCGGCAAGGTGCTGGGCGAGGTGCGCTATCCGCTTGGCTCCACCGACTATTCCTCCTTCCTGCTGCAGGCGCAGTCCTCCGGCGCCAAGATCATCGGCCTAGCCAATGCCGGCCTCGACACCTCGAACTCGATCAAGCAGGCGGCCGAGTTCGGCATCGTCGCCGGCGGCCAGCGGTTGGCGGCGCTGCTCTTCACGCTGGCCGAGGTGCATGGCCTTGGCCTGCAGGCGGCGCAGGGCGTTGTGCTGACGGAAGGCTATTACTGGGACCGCGACGATGTGAGCCGCGATTTCGCGCAGCGCTTCTTCAAGCGCACCAACCGCATGCCCAACATGGTCCAGGCCGGCACCTATTCGGCGGTGACGCAGTATCTGAAGGCCATCGACAAGGCCGGCACCGACGAGACCGAAGCGGTGGCCAAGCAATTGCATGAGATGCCGGTCAACGACGTGTTCACGGTGAACGGCAAGGTGCAGGCCGACGGCTCGATGGTGCACGACATGTATCTCTACCAGGTCAAGAAGCCGGAGGAGAGCAAGAAGGACTGGGACTACTACACCTATCTGGCGACCATTCCCGGCGACAAGGCCTTCATGAAAGCCGAGGACAGCGGCTGCCCGCTCGTCAGCAAGTGACGCTCGACACCGCCACCGCCGTCCGCCGGGACGGCATCGACCAGACGCCGCGGGTGGTGCTTTCCGCCCGCGGCTTGCGGCGCGACTTCGCCGGATTCGTCGCCGTGAAGGATGTCGATCTCGACGTCCATCACGGCAGGATCCATGCCTTGATCGGCCCGAACGGCGCCGGCAAGACCACCATCTTCAACCTGTTGACCAAATTCCTGCAGCCGACCAGCGGCACCATCCAGCTGCTCGGCACCGACATCACCCGCACGCCGCCGGCCAAGGTGGCGCGCATGGGCCTTGTACGCTCCTTCCAGATATCGGCGATCTTTCCGCATCTCAGCGTCCTCGACAATGTGCGCGTCGCGCTGCAGCGTCCGGGCGGACTGGGCTATCAGTTCTGGCGCCCGGTCTCGGCGCTGGACCAGCTGACGCCCCGAGCGCGCGAGCTGCTCGCCATCGTCGGGCTCGACGACGCCGCGCATCGGCTGGCGGGCGATCTCTCCTACGGCAGGAAGCGTGTGCTGGAAATCGCCACCACGCTGGCGCTCGATCCAAAAGTTCTGCTGCTCGACGAGCCGATGGCCGGCATGGGGCATGAGGATGTCGGCACGATCTCAGGCATCATCCGCTCGCTGGCGAAAGACCGCGCCGTGCTGATGGTCGAGCACAACCTCACCGTCGTTGCCGATCTCTGCGACTGGATCACCGTCATGCAGCGCGGCCAGGTGCTTGCCGCCGGCGACTACGCGACTGTGAGCCAGGACGAGCGCGTGCGCGTCGCCTATATGGGGACCGAGCATGAGTGAGCCGCTGCTTGCCGTGCGCGACCTTCATGCCTGGTACGGCGAGGGCCATGCGCTGCACGGCGTCAACCTCGAAGTCCTGCGCGGCGAGACGGTTACGTTGCTTGGCCGCAACGGCGTCGGCAAGACGACGACGCTGCGCGCCATCATGGGCCTGATCCGCAAGCGGACAGGCTCCGTCACTTTCAATGGCAAGGACCTGATCCGCCTGCCGTTGCACCGCGTCGCCCATCAGGGCATCGGCTTCGTGCCGGAGGAGCGCGGCATCTTCGCCACGCTCACCGTCGACGAGAATCTGATCCTGCCGCCGATGGTGGCCAAGGGCGGCATGAGCGTGGAGGAGATATTCGAGCTCTTCCCCAACCTCAAGGAACGTCGCAACAGCCAGGGCACGAAGCTTTCCGGCGGCGAGCAGCAGATGCTGGCGATCGCCCGCATCCTGAGGACCGGCGTCGAAATGCTTTTGCTCGACGAGCCGACCGAGGGCCTGGCGCCGGTCATCGTCCAGCGCATCGGCGAATTGCTGGCGGCGCTGAAGAAGCGCGGCATGACCATCCTTTTGGTCGAGCAGAATTTCCGCTTCGCCGCCCGCATCGCCGATCGCTTCTACCTGATGGATCACGGCAAGGTGGTGGAAGGTTTCCCGGTCGGCCAGCTTTCCGCGCACACCGACAAACTGCACGAGGTGCTGGGGGTATGATGGCCAAATGACCATGATCTTCGGCATCCCCATCCAAGCCTTGCTCGGCCAACTGCTTGTCGGCCTGATCAACGGCTCTTTTTACGCCATGCTCAGCCTCGGGCTGGCCGTCATCTTCGGGCTCTTGCGCATCATCAATTTCGCCCATGGCGCGCTCTATATGTTCGGCGCCTTCATCGGCTATCTGCTGCTCGTCCATCTCGGCATCGGCTACTGGCCGGCGCTGATCATCGTGCCTTTGGCCGTGGGCCTGTTCGGCATCGTGGTGGAGCGTGTAGCGCTGTCGCGGCTCTACCGGCTCGACCCGCTCTATGGCCTGCTTTTCACCTTCGGCCTTGCGCTGGTCATCGAAGGCGTGTTCCGCTTCTATTATGGCGTCTCCGGCAATCCTTACGCGGTGCCGACCCTGCTTGCCGGGGGCACCAATCTCGGCTTCATGTTCCTGCCCAATTACCGCGGCTGGGTGGTGGTGGCCTCGCTCATCGTCTGCATCGGCACCTGGCTGCTGATCGAAAAGACCAGGCTCGGCTCCTATCTGCGCGCCGCCACCGAGAACCCCGAGCTGGTGCAGGCTTTCGGCGTCAACGTGCCGCTGCTGCTGACGCTCACTTACGGGCTGGGCGCAGCACTTGCCGGGCTGGCCGGCATTCTTGCGGCGCCCGTCTACCAGGTCAGCCCGCTGATGGGATCGGACCTCATCATCGTCGTCTTCGCCGTCGTCGTGGTCGGCGGCATGGGCTCGATCCTCGGCGCCATCGTCACCGGCTACATGCTCGGCCTCGCCGAGGGCCTGACCAAAGTTTTCTATCCGGAGGCCTCGAACCTGGTGGTCTTCGTCATCATGGCAATCGTGCTTTTGCTCCGCCCCGCGGGCCTGTTCGGAAGGGACGCGTAAGATGAGCGAGGCGACCCTTCACGCAGAGCGCGCCGCTGCCTCCGTCCGGCTGGAACGGGCGCTTGTGGCGCTGGGGGTCGTGGCGCTCATCGCCGCCCCCTTCCTCATCTATCCGATCTTCGTCATGAAGATGCTGTGCTTCGCGCTGTTCGCCTGCGCCTTCAACCTGCTCCTCGGCTACACCGGGCTGCTCTCCTTCGGCCACGCCGCCTTCTTTGGCGGCGCCGCCTATTTCTGCGCCTATGCGGTGAAAGCCTGGGGCTGGCCGCCCGAGGCCGGCATCCTGCTCGGCACTGCGGGCGCGGCGGCGATGGGCCTCGTGGTCGGCTTCCTCGCCATCCGCCGGCAAGGCATCTATTTCGCAATGATCACGCTGGCGATGGCGCAGATGTTCTATTTCTTCTGTGTGCAGGCGCCCTTCACCGAAGGCGAGGACGGCATCCAGGGCGTGCCGCGGGGCCATCTCTTCGGCATGCTCGACCTCAACGTGCCGATGAACATGTATTTCTTCGTGCTCGCCATCTTCCTGATCGGCCTCTTCGCCATCTGGCGCATCGTCAACTCGCCCTTCGGCATGATCCTGCGATCGATCCGCGAGAACGAGAACCGTGCCATTTCGCTCGGCTATTCCGTCGGCCGCTACAAGCTCGCCGCCTTCGTCATGTCGGCGGCCCTTGCCGGCCTCGCCGGCGCGGTGAAGGCGATCGTCTTCCAGTTCGCGACCCTCACCGACGTCACCTGGCAGATGTCGGGCGAGGTCATCCTGATGACGCTTCTTGGCGGCATCGGCACCATGGTCGGCCCGGTGGTCGGCGCCGGCCTAGTCGTCGGCCTCGAGAACACGCTTGCCACCTCCGGCTTCCCGGTGACGATAGCGACCGGCGTGATCTTCATGGTCTGCGTGCTGATCTTCCGGCGCGGGATCGTGGGGGAGATCTATGCGCGGTTGCTGGGGAGGGAGGGCGGCAAGAGCTCTTAAGCAGCCGCCTCGAACCGTTTAATTTCCTTGAGCTCTTCCTGCAGCGACGCGCCCTCCACGGCCAGGTCGTAACTGGCTTGCATGTTCATCCAGAACTGTGGCGTGGTGCCAAAGAATTTGGCGAGACGCAGAGCGGTGTCCGGCGTAACGGGCGTGGTCTCGTTGGCGAGGCGCTCGATACGGGTACGTGGGACATGAAGCTTTTTCGCCAGGGTGTAGGGCTTCAGGTCGAGTGGCTCAAGGAACTCGGCCCGCAATATCTCGCCGGGATGAATAGGCTTATCGAGGTTGATCATTGGTTCCGCTCCTGTCGGACAGAGCTGGTTGGTTTAGCTAATGGTAGTCGGTGATCTCCACATTGTCCGCTCCTCCATCGGTCCACCGAAAGCAAACACGAAATTGGTCGTTGATACGGATTGAGTACTGACCGGCGCGATCGCCCTTCAGCGCTTCAAGCCGATTTCCCGGTGGGACTTTGAGGTCGGCGAGTTCGGCTGCGTTGTCCAGCATGAACAGTTTCCGCTGAGCGACACGAATGAGATCTGCCGGAAATCCTTTCGGAGCTTTGCCTGTCGAAATCGCTTCAGTGGTCTTGTCTGTGAACGAACGTATCATCCACTGCCCCTCGCAACGTATCTTTGCATGATACGTCTGCGAGATCAAGCGCAGAGTATCATGCCGCGATACGAAATGCCCCGAGGGATCATGTTGAGTGAGGTGCGCCCACCGGCACCTCCAGCCCGACCTTCACCCGATCCATCGCAACGAACGTGCGAAACCGCCTGACGTTGTTGTTCTCAAAAAACAATCGCCGGGTCAGCGCCTCGTAGTCGGCCATCGTCGCTACGGTGACGACCAGGATGAAGTCGGCCTCGCCGGTCACGTAATAGCATTGCTGCACTTCCGGCACCGCGGCGAAGCCGCGCTTGGCGGCGTCGATCAGCTCGGCCCGCTCGCTCTCCACCTCGACCTCGACGAAGATGGTGATCGGATGGCCGACCTTGGCCGGATCGACCAGCGCGACATTGGCGCGGATGACGCCCATTTCCTCCATGCGCTTGATGCGCCGCTGCACGGCCGGCGCCGATAGGTTCACCGTCTCGCCGATAATGCGCTGGGGCGTGCTGTTGTCCTTCTGCAGGATGGCGAGGATGGCGCGGTCGAAGGCGTCGAGGTCGGGCAAAATGGACATGACGGCATCTAAACGAAACAAAATTGCATTTCAGGTGCCGAAACAAAGCGCCTTTCTCGCTGGACTTGCAATAAATTTCAGCCAACAAGACAGAGAAAGCCGATCCATGTTCCTGCTTAACCACCACCCGAGCCATCGCCAGCCGCTGACCGATGAAGACGCCGCGACGCTTGGGCTAGCCGGAGCTGCCGAGGCCGAGCGCTTCCTGGCCGCACGCAACAACCATGCCGAGACGCCGCTGCATGCCTTGCCGGCGCTGGCCGGCGAACTCGGCATCGCCGCGCTCCACGTCAAGGATGAGGGCAAGCGCCTCGGCCTCGGCAGCTTCAAGGCGCTGGGCGGCGCCTACGCCGTCATCCGCCTGGTGCTGGAAGAGGCTGGGAAACGGCTCGGCCGTGCCATCGATGTTGCGGAACTGCATGGGCCCGACGTGAAGGCGATTGCCTCGGGCATGACCTTCGCCTGCGCGACCGACGGCAATCATGGACGCTCGGTAGCGCAGGGCGCCGGCCTGGTCGGTGCGCGCTCCGTCATCTTCGTCCATTCGGGCGTCAGCAACGAACGCGTCGCGGCGATTGCCCGCTTCGGCGCCGAGATCGTGCGCATCGCCGGCGATTACGACCAGTCGGTCAGGGAAGCCGCCCGTGTCGCCGCCGAGCGCGGCTGGACCGTCGCCTCCGACACATCCTGGCCGGGTTATGAGCGCATCCCGGGGCTGGTGATGCAGGGCTACACGGTTATCGTGCGCGAAGCGCTGAGGCGCTTGCCGAAGTCGCCCACCCACGTCTTCCTGCAGGCCGGCGTCGGCGGCCTCGCCGCGGCGGTGGCCGGCCATTTCGCCATCGTGCTTGGCGAGGATCGCCCTGCGGCAATCGTGGTCGAGCCCGCGCGGGCGGCGTGCGTCTACGCCACCGCGAAGGCGGGGCGTCCAGTCGCGATCGCGCACAGCAAGCCCACGGTGATGGCGATGCTCGAATGCTATGAGCCGTCGCTCGCAGCCTGGCGCGTGCTGTCGCGGCTCGGCGATGCTTTCATGACCGTGGACGAGGACGACGCGGTTTCGGTGATGAACCGCCTGGCGCGACCTTCAGGCACTGATCCGGCGATCGTTTCCGGCGAGAGCGGCGGGGCGGGGCTCGCCGGGCTGATCCGCGCTGCCGGCGACAAGAAGATGCGCGGGGCTCTCGGCCTCGATGCCCAGTCGCGCGTAGTCATCATCAACTCCGAAGGCGCGACCGACCCCGGCCGCTATGCCGAGCTGGTCGGGATGGCGCCGGACGAGGTTGCGCTGGCGAGGCAGCCGGCATGAGCAATCTGACGATCAATGCCGACCGCCTGCTTGGCCGTATCGAGGAGCTCGGCAGCCTCGGTCGCGATACGCAGGGCCGGCTCGTCCGCGTCGCCGCCTCCGACATGGACAAGCTTGGCCGCGACCGCCTTGTCGGTTGGCTGGAAGAGGCAGGGCTCGACGTCGCCATCGATCGCATCGGCAACATCTTCGGCATCTGGCAGGGCGACGCGGATGCCGGCCAGGAACCGGTGATGCTTGGCTCGCACATCGACACGGTGATCGACGCCGGCATCTATGACGGCTGCTACGGCGTGCTTGCCGGCCTCGAAGCGATCGAGAGCCTGAAGGAGGCAGGATTTGCGCCGGCGCGCCCGTTTGTTGTTGCCGCCTTCACCAATGAGGAGGGCGTGCGCTATTCGCCTGATATGATGGGCTCGCTGGTCTTTGCCGGCGGCCGGGATACCGAAGAGGCGCTGGCCTCGATCGGCACCGACGGCTCGGTGCTGGGCAAGGAGTTGGAGCGCATCGGCTATGCCGGCCGACATCAGCCCGGCTTCCTCAAGCCGCATGTCTATGTCGAGCTGCATGTCGAACAGGGACCGGTGCTGGAGCGCGAGGGCATCGCCATCGGCGCAGTCGAAAACCTGCAGGGCATTTCCTGGCAGCGCATAACCATCGACGGCGTGGCCAACCATGCCGGCACCACGCCGATGTCGATGCGCCAGGATGCCGGCGTCGCCGCCGCGCGGGTGATCAGCTTCCTCGCGGACCGGGCCAGCGCCTCGCCGACGCCGACGGTCGCCACCGTCGGCACCATCGCTTTCGAGCCAAACGCGATCAACGTCATCCCGTCGCGGGCGATCTTCACCATCGACCTTCGCGATCCGAACGAAATGCATCTTCGCGAAGCCGAAGCGGCGCTCGCCGCCTTCCTGGACGACCTTGCCGCAAGCGCCGGCGTCACCATCCATGCCGAAAGCCTGGCGCGTTTCGAGCCGGTGACGTTCGATGCCGGCATCGTCTCGCTGATCGAGGATGGCGCCAGAGCCGCCGGCCTATCCTGCCGGCGCATGACGTCGGGCGCGGGGCACGACGCGCAGATGATTGCCCGTATTGCGCCGTCCGCGATGATCTTCGTGCCGAGCCGGGGCGGCATCAGCCACAATCCGGCCGAGTCCACCGCCGCCGACGAGCTGGTTGCCGGCGCCAATGTCCTGCTTGGCGTCGCCGCCCGGCTGGCAGCCGACTGATCGCGGAACCAAACGTTATAGTTGTCGACGGCAGGTGCTACCAGGCGAAGCACCACCAAAAATAGTCATCTCGAAACGTTGCGTGCCACCAAGGCGGGAATCCGGCGACATCTGATCGAAACAAACTTCAATCACTAGCCAGATCAGGGAGCGCGATTCTCGCGCGCGTCAAAAAAGTTCAGTGTATCGAAGAAAGAATAGCATGCTGCTCATCAACCAGCGCCCCGAACACAACCAGCCGCTGGTGCCGGCCGACGCCGAGGCCCTCGGCCTGGCGGGCGCCGACCGGGCCGAGCATTATCTCAGGGCGCGCGACGACCATGCCGAAACGCCTCTCTATGCCTTGCCGGCGCTCGCCAATGGCCTCGGCATCGCAGCACTGCACGTCAAGGACGAGGGCCAGCGTCTTGGCCTTGGCAGCTTCAAGGCGCTGGGCGGCGCCTATGCCGTCATGCGGCTGGTGCTGGAAGAGGCCGGCAAGCGCTTCGGTCGCGAAGTCGATATCTGCGAAATCAACGATCCGAAGCTGCGCGCTATCGCCGCCCAGATGACCTTCTGCTGCGCCACCGATGGCAACCACGGCCGATCGGTCGCGCAGGGGGCGGGCCTCGTTGGCGCGCGTTCGGTCATCTACGTCCATGCCGGCGTCAGCGCCGAGCGCGTGGCGGCCATTGCCCGCTTCGGCGCCGAGATCGTGCAGGTCGAGGGCGGTTATGATCATGCGGTCCGCGAGGTCGCCCGGGTCGGCGCCGAGCGCGGCTGGAAGATCGTCTCCAACACCTCCTGGCGCGGCTACGAGCGCATTCCGGGGCTTGTCATGCAGGGCTACACGGTGATCGTGCGCGAGGCGCTGCGTCATATGGCCGAACCGCCGACGCACGTCTTCCTGCAGGCAGGCGTCGGCGGCTTTGCGGCGGCGTTTGCCGGCTATATGGCGATTCTGCTCGGCGAGCGGCGGCCGAAGGCCGTGGTGGTCGAGCCGAGGCGCTCGGCTTGCGTCTACGCCTCGGTGGAGGCCGGCCGTCCCGTAACGATCGCACCTCAGCGGTCGACGGTGATGGCGATGCTGGAATGCGCCGAGCCGTCCCTGATCGCCTGGCGGGTGCTGTCCCGCGTCGGCGATGCCTTCATGACCGTTGACGAAGACGACGCGGTCGCGGTGATGAACCGGCTGGCCCGGCCCCTGGGCAACGATCCGGCCATCGTTTCCGGCGAGAGCGGCGGCGCGGGGCTTGCCGGGCTGATCCGCGCAGCCGGAGACAAAGGCATGCGCGCGGCTCTCGGGCTCGATGCGACGTCGCGTGTGCTCGTCATCAATTCGGAAGGCGCGACCGACGCCGGCCGTTACACCGAGCTGGTCGGGGCGGTGCCGCGGGAGCTGGAGCTGCAGATCGCCTGAAGGATTTTCAGGAAAGCGGGCTTCCTCCGGAATCGATGGAAACGAAGCGCAACGTCGGGAACACTCGCCTGGAACGAGGGCTGGGGAAGAAAAGATAGCTGAACTCGACCAGCAGCAGCTGCATTGCGAGATGACAGCCTGGCGGCGCGACCTCCACGCCCACCCGGAATTCGGCTTCGAGGAAAAGCGCACCGCCGCCTTCGTGACGGAGAAGCTTCGCGCCTTCGGGCTCGAAGTCGCGGAAGGCATAGGCGGCACCGGCGTTGTCGGCACGCTGGCCAGGGGCAGCGGCAATCGCGCGATTGCGCTGCGCGCCGACATGGATGCGCTGCGCATCGCCGAGCAAGGGACGCGAGCCTGGACCTCCCAGACGCCCGGCACCATGCATGCCTGCGGCCATGACGGCCACACCGCCATGCTGCTCGGCGCGGCGAAGCTGCTGGCGGAAGAAGGGGGCTTCGACGGCACGGTGCGGTTCATCTTCCAGCCGGCCGAGGAGTGGGGCAGAGGCGCGCTTGCGATGATCGAAGACGGGCTCATCGAACGCTTTCCCTTCGAGGAAATCTTCGGGCTGCACAATATGCCGGGCTTGCCCATCGGCCACTTCGAAACCCGGAGCGGTCCGATCATGTCGTCCGAGGACAATTTCGAGATCGTGCTGAAAGGCTTGGGCGGCCACGCCGCCAGGCCGCACGACGCTCGCGAGACGCTGGTTGCCGCCTGCGCGCTGGTCGTCAACCTGCAGACCATCGTCTCGCGACGCCTGAGCCCCGTCGATATCGGCGTCGTCTCGGTCACCGAGCTCATCACCGACGGCACCCGCAACGCGCTGCCCGGCCTCGCCCGCATCCTTGGCGACTGCCGCAGTTTCCGGCCCGAGGTGAGCGCGGCGATCGAGAAGGAGATGCGCCGCATCGCCGAAGGCACGGCGCAGGCCTATAACGTAGCATCTGACGTTACTTACACGCGCGAGTTCGTGCCCTTGATCAACGACGCGGCGCTGGTGGATGATGTGCTTGCTGCGGCCCGAACGGTGCTGGCGGGCGATGCCGTCGGCATCGCCGCCGAGCCGATGACCGCCTCGGAGGATTTCGCCCGCTTCCTCACCGAGGTGCCCGGCTGTTTCGTCTTTCTCGGCAACGGCAATTCCGCCCCGCTGCACAACCCGGCCTACGACTTCAACGATGAAGGCCTGCTGCATGGCGCGCGTTTCCACGCGGCGGTGGTGAGGCGAAGGCTGGCGGCGGGCGGCTAGCATCGCCCATTGTTTTTGGGGAGATGCCCGGCAGGGCAGAGGGGAGCGCTGTCCCCCGACTTTTTCAGCGAAGAGCGATGCCTGCCGATCGGTCACCGGCTTGATCGAGCTAATCAATGCCGCGATCCTTCGCGCTCTCTGCCCTGCCGGACATCTCCCCCCAAGGGCACCCAGAAGGGGAGATTGGCAGCTTCACTCCAGTAACCCTTTCTTGTCAGCTTTCATGCACTATGCCCGAACGGGGACGGCAAGAACGAGGGCATGGCGGACGACAACAAACGCAACGGCGAATTCTGGGCGCTGGCGCTCGATCGCGCCCAGCTCGGCCTATGGGACTGGAATCTCGCGACGGGCGATTGCTACTATTCGCCGACCTGGTGGAGGATGCTGGGTTATGCCGAGGGCGAGCTCGATACCTCCGATCTGTGGCTGAAGCTCACTCATCCCGACGACTGCGAGCGAGCACTGGCGAGCGGCGACCGCCATATCGCTGGTGACACCGAGTCGATCGAGACGGAACTACGGCTGAAGCACAAGGACGGCCGCTGGGTCTGGGTGCTTGACCGCGGCGGCATCGTCGAGCGCGATGCCGAGGGCAAGCCGCTGCGCCTGATGGGCGTGCAGACCGATATCACCAGGCAGAAGGAGGCCGAGGCCGCGCTTGAGCAGGTCAATGTCCGCTTGCGGCTCGCGCTCGCCGCCAGCGGCACCGGCATCTGGCACTACGATATCGGCACCAACAAGAGCTATTGGGACCCGCGCACCAGGGAGATCTTCGGCCTGGTCAGCGATACCGACGAGGTGACGGCCGATCTCTGGCACACCTATCTCCACCCGGACGACAAGGAGGCCACCGAGCGCGCGCATCTGCCGCCGCCGGGCTCGAAAAGCGTCACCGCCACGCAATACCGCATCGTCCGGCGCGACGGCTCGGTCCGCCATGTCGAGTCGCTGGTGCGTTTGATCGCCGGCGCCGGCTCGGCCGGCCAGATCCTCGGCACGGTGCGCGACATCACCGACGAGACGAAGCGCGCCGAGGAGCTCGCTTACGCCGCCCATCACGATGCGCTGACCGGGCTGTGGAACCGCTCGGCCTTCGACCGGCTGCTCGCCGAAAACATCGGCGCGGCGGACCGGCTGCCGCTTGCCGTCTTCTATGTCGACCTCGACTACTTCAAGGCGCTGAACGACTATGCCGGCCATGCCGCGGGCGATATCGCGCTGAAGAGCGTCGCCGGCGGCATCCGCGCCAGCCTGCCGCCCTCGGCGCACGCCGCGCGCCTCGGCGGCGACGAATTCGCGCTGCTGGTTCCGAACTGCAACGACGCTTGCGCCGAGCGGCTGGCGCGTGCCGTGCTCGCGGCGGTGCGCGACGCCGATCTCGGCTCCGCCGTGTCGTCCCGCAGGCTAGCCGCCAGCATCGGCATCGCCTTCGTGCGCGATCCCCGGACGACGGTAACCGATGCGCTCGCCTGCGCCGACGATGCCTGCTACGCCGCCAAAGCCGGCGGGCGCGACCGCTTCGCCGTGTTCTCGGCCGAAACAGCTTCCGGAGCCGGCGGCCTCAACGCCGCGCGGCTTGCCGCCGATCTGGTCGATGCCATGGAGGACAGCCGGTTGAAGCTGTTCGGCCAGGAGATCCATCGCCTCGGCAGGCCCTGGCAAGACAGCCGCCATGTCGAGGTGCTGGCGCGGCTCGAGGCGCGCAACGGCAAGCTGATCTTGCCGGGCGAGTTCATGCCGGTGGCCGAACGCTTCGGGCTTGCCGCCCGGCTCGACCGCTGGATCATCCGCACGGCGCTGTCGCGCCATGGCAGGGCGATGCTCTCCGGCGCCGTCTCGCTCGGCTTCAACCTGTCGGCGCAGACGCTCTCCGATCCGCAGCTTTGGGATTTCGTCGACGCGGCGATCGCCGAGAACGGCGCGCCGCCGTCTGCAATCGGCTTCGAGATCACCGAGACCGCGGCTGTCACCAATTTCGACGCAGCGGAGGAATTCGTGCGCCGGGCAAGGCTGCGCCATTGCCGTGTCAGCCTCGACGATTTCGGCGCCGGCATGAGCTCGTTCGAGTATCTGCGGCGCTTTCCTATCGATGCGATCAAGATTGACGGCTCCTTCGTCCAGCACATCGCCGACAGCCGCTTCGACCGCGAGATCGTCTCGGCAATCGCCGGCATCGCCCGCTCGATGGGCTGCGCCGTCGTGGCCGAGAAGGTCGAGGGGAAAAGCGCGCTGGAGATCCTCGTCGGCATGGGCGTCGGCTATGGCCAAGGCTATTTCCTGCACCGGCCAGAGCCGCTGGAGGCGATCGTGGCGCGGGCCGCGGCTGAGAAGCCACAAGCCCGGGTGGGTGTCGCAAAATAAGCCACGGCTAAAATTGCGAGCACCCTCCGCGATTGCCGAGATCGAACAGCAGCTCGGCCTGGATCAGCTCGGCATTTCGCCCGATACAATGGTCCCGCGATCATCGACCCGCAGGACCCCGACCCGCTGGACCGGCGCTGGAAAAGCATCTGGGCTGGATCGACAAGGCCGCTTCGATCGCGTCTGGCGAAATTGGGGTCTACGGCAGTTGATGCGATGGAGAGCCAATCTCCTCCTTGGGGGAGATGCCCCGGCATGGCAGAGGGCGGCCGCCGGCGTTTACCCCATCACCCACCGCAATACCCCGGCCGAAGCCACGCCGATGACCACCGTCGGCAGCATCGACAGTCTTGTCGCCGCGAGCAATGTGATGGCGAGCGCCGCCAGGTCGGCCGGATTCTTCGACACGAAGTCGGGCGCGATCACCGAGATCAGCACGCAGCCGGGCGCGGCTTCCATCACGGCGGTGGCGCGTGGACTGAGCGTGCGGTTCCTGAGCACGACATAGCCGCCGATCCGCGTCAAATAGGTGACGCCGGCCATGGCAAGGATGGCGAGAACGGTCCAGGGCTCGATCATTTCTCACCTGCCAGAAGCCAGGCGGACACCAGCCCGGACAGCGCGCCTGCCGCCACGTACCAGGCGCCCGGAACGACGAGATAAGTTGCCGCCGCCACCGCGAGGCTGACCAGCCAGGGGCGCGCCGCGGCAAAACCCTTCCACATGCCGCGCAGCAGCACCAGGAACACAGCCGGAAAGGCCATGGCGAAGCCGTAGCGCTCGACGTTGCCAAGCGCCGGCCCGAGCGCCGCTCCGCAGGTCGTGAAAATCACCCAGGCAAGATAGAAAGGAAGGGCAGTTCCCGCATAATAGGCGAGGCTGAAGGCTGGCCGCAGCCCGCCTGCCGCGCGGCGCTTCGCGTCGGCGAGCCCGAGCGCCCAGCTCTCGTCGCACATCAAGAACAGCGCGGGGAACGCCTTGCGCTTGGGCAGGTGGCGCAGGAACGGCGCAAGTGCCGCGCCCATCAGGAAATGCCGGCTGTTGACCAGCAATGTGATGGCGGCGATCAACAGCACATGCGGCGGCGAGGTCCAGAGCTGGATGGCGGCAAATTCGGAGCCGCCGGCGAAGTTGAGGCCCGTCATCAACGGCACCTCGACGACGCTCAAGCCCTTCTGCGCCGCCTGCGCGCCCAGCACGAGTGCGTAGGGCACAATGCCAAGCAGCACCGGCGTCGAGGCGGCGGCGCCCCGCCGGAATTCGGCGCCGCGCGCTTCGGCGGGAGGGTGGCCCAGGGTTAGCTCGGAAACGCTCATGGCTCTTCTTCGGCCAGCCTTGCGGGGCGGCCTTCTCCGGTTGCTCGATGGTCGGTTATTCGCTGGCCATCATAGCCGAAACGCTCCGCAATCGGGTTGCGAAGATGCGAGGTTTCTGCAAAGATTTGGCATTGGATAGCGAGAATTAAGCCAATATTGGAATCAGACGCCATGAAGCTGGATGAGATCGACAAGCGGATTTTGCGCGCCCTGCAGCGCGACGGGCGCATGGCCAACAACGATCTTGCGAGAGAGGTCGGCCTGTCGCCGTCACCCTGTCTGAGGCGCGTAAAATTGCTGGAGGAAGCGGGCGTCATCGACCGCTATGTCGCGGTGCTCAACCCGGCCAAGATCGGTCGCGGTCATACCTTCTTCACCCGCATCTGGCTGAAGCAGCAGGACGAGGACACGATCGAGCATTTCGCCAGGGAGGTGGCCAAGCTGCCCGAGGTGCTGGAATGCTATCTGATGCTGGGCGATTGCGACGCTATGGTGCGGGTTGTGGCGGCGGGCATCGAGGACTATCGCCGCTTCCAGTCGGAGCACTTAAGTCGCATCAAGGGGGTGCAGAACGTCAAGACCGACGTGCCCAGCCAGACGGTCAAGCAGACTTCGGAGATGCCGCTTTAGATCTTCCCTTTTTCGTTGAGGGAGAAGGTGGCCGCGAAGCGTCCGGATGCTGCTGGAAGGACCGCCGCGCGGCAATGAGGCGCCAGTTTCCCAGCGCCTCGTTTCGTCCCTATCGTCTCGGCGCTGCGCGCCTATCCGCCGGTCTCCGGCAAGGGAGAAGGTGAACCCATGCCTAATGATGCACGTGGTGCTCCGCGTTGCGTTTGCGCGTCGCCGCCGCCTTCTTGGCGGAAGCAGAACGCTCGGCCGCCGAGCGCGAGCTTGACGCTTTGCCGCCGGCCTTGCCGCCCTTGTGCGCCGCCGGATGGCCGGTGTGCTTGCCGCGGCCCGAGCCGCCCGCCTTCTTGCCGCCGCCATCGTCCTTGTTGACGGTCGCCCAGGCACGCCGCTCGGCTTCCTTCTCCGAGACGCCGCGCTTTTCGTAGCCCTCGGCGATATGGTCGGCCTTGCGCTCCTGCTTGTCGGTGTATTTCGATTTGTCTCCGCGTGGCATTTTTCTTCTCCTGTTGCGCCGAGAGGAGCCGCTACGGCTCCTTCTTCGTTTTGACCGCGTCGCCGAGATCGGACCGCTCGGGGTCCTTGTTGTTCTCGCCGGCCGCGTCGCGATCCTCGTCGGGATCGTCCTTGGCTGGCAGATAGCCTCTCGGCCGATTGGCTTTCGGACCTTCCCAACGTGGCCATTGATCGGATGTGCCTGGACGTCCGGTACGGGGTGAATTGCTCATCATTGCCTCGCTTTCAGAGAGCCGGTCAGCCCTCGGCCTTCATGGTTCGTGCGATTTCAAGCAGCTTGTCGCGGTCGTGCCCGTGCTCGCGGATCAGCTCGCGCGCCTGCTTCGGTGAAAGGTCGGTGTTCTCGGCCAGGAACCGCACGTCCGGATCGTCGCCGCCCTTGGTCGGCAGCCTTGCGTCTTGTGCCGTTCGGCCAGCGCCCGGGCGATGTGGAAGTTTGCTTTTATCCATCGTTTTCTCCTTCCGATAACCAACCCTTGGCGAAAGGACTGGTTCCTTCGCCGAGCTGGCGACCGCGATGAGGCAGGGCGCCTGAAACGGGCGGCTGCGGTCGTGCGGGGCCGGGGCTATGCCTTCTCGTTTTCGTGCCCGCGCTCGGCAGCTTCCTTCTTGCGGCGCAGCACTTCGTCGGTGCCGACGATGTCCTTCGCGCCACCGCTGATGGCGGTGGAGACGACCGCGGGCGGATCGCTCGCCGGGAAACTATCTTCGAGACCGGACTGCAATTGTTCTTCCAGCGTGTCCGGGTTCTCCGAGCGTCCTTGCGTGCGGCGGCCGTCGATCTGTTCCACATCCTGTTTGGCGTCGGGATGCTCGCGCACATTGCGCAGCGTGGACACGACGAGTTCGATCGCGAACTCCTTCATTGCCTCGACGTCTCCCGTGACGACGTCCGCTTCTTCGATGACGCGGATGAGGGATGCCTCGACCTTGTCCATCTCGCTCTTGCCTTGGCAGCGCGCCAGCTTCTGGCTCAGCGCGGTGATGAGCAGCGGAGCGAAGGTCGAATAGGCCTGCATACGTGTCTCATCGACACGTTCGGGGTGAAGTGTGCGCACGGACATTGTTGCCTCCGTTCAAACGTCCTGCCGACGGCCGAGCCGCCGGGGTTTCGGAGGAACCAAGGGGACGGGAAGAAGTTCCAAATTGGATGTTCTGGGCGGCGTCCCGCGAAGGGATCGCGGGACGCCTGCTTGAGCTCAGCGCTGGCCGCCCTTGCGGCCGGCTTCGGATGCACGTTCGCGGTCTTCGGCGAAGTTGCCGCTGCCGCCCCTGTGCTGACCTGAATCCTGCTGACGCATGTTGCGGTCCTCGGCCTGCTGCTGGCCGCGACGCTGATCGTCGCGGTTCTTGTGGCTCTGCTGGCCTGCTTTGACGTGCTGTTGGTGAGTTCCGCCTTGATTAGGCATATCTGCAGCTCCGTTGTTGGGGATTGGTCTTCGGGGTTTGATTCAAGGAGGTTCGACCGCCTTGAGCAATGAGAACCGCTGCCCGCGATCGATGTTCCCCCACGAAATATTTCGTGAATCCCTTTAGCCCGACCATGCCGCGACAGCCTTGTCGTGCGTCGCCGGTCCGCGCGTGCGCCAGGGCCCGGGGCCACGGTCGGTCTCTTTCCTACGACTGAAGTCGGAGTGGCTCGCGCATTGGGCCCTCGACGGCAACCAAAGCGGAGGCTTCGAGTTGGTAGCGGTCGTCGACGAAGTCCCCTTCATCGGCGCCGTTTTGGGTGCCCGCCGTTTCCGCGCAAATGGCGGGCATCCAATACCATCCACAATCATTGGAACCAGGAAGTCGCGCGGCCGGCTTCGAAAGCGAGACGACGTTTTGACCTTTATTTCTGCAAAGCCCAATCTGCGAGAGCCCGAAAGCCTGCCCGCGAACGACAATCGCCTCTCCGTCCTCGCCGACACCTCGATTCTCCAATTCCTCAACGACGACGACGATGTCACCGACATCGCCAGGCGCGCCGAGCGCCTTGGCAATGCCGTGGTGATTGTGATGGCGCTTTGCCTGATCGTTGCGCCGGCGATTTACCTCACCCTGGCCTACGGCCTGTAGCCGCAAAAAACTCGCCGAGCCTTGCGGCTGTCTCGGCCGGCGCCTCCTCGGGAAAGAAATGCCCGCCGGGCATCGTCCCGCCGCTGACCCCGCCGCTGACGTCGTCGGCCCACTCCCGCCACAGTGCCAGCGGACCGCCCTCTCGTGCGTACCATTCGGCGAGCGCGCCATGTCCGCTCCATAGCGCAAGCATCGGGCAGCCGATGCGCCGGCCGGCTTTGCGGTCCGCCTGGTCGTGCTCACGGTCGAGCGTCGCTGCCGCACGGTATTCCTCGCAGATGGCGTGCGCGTGGGCTGGATCGCGCAAGGCCTCGGCATAAGCCTGCCGGACCTCGTCGGGAAAGGCGGCAGGCGAGGAACCCCAGCCAGCCAGCGCGCTGTCGACGATCGCATCCGCGGCCGCCGTCATGATCGTCTCCGGCAGCGGCTCGGCTTGCGCCAAGAGCGACCAGGGCCAATAGCCCAGCGCCAGCCGGGCGTCGGCCCTGTCCCAGACATCGGCGGTGGGTACGATGTCGAGCACGGCAAGCTTCTCGACGCGGTCCGGGTGGTCCAGCGCCAGGCGATACGCAACGCGTCCACCGCGATCGTGGCCGGCAACCATGAAGCGGACAAAGCCGAGCTTCGTCATCAGCGCCGCGAGGTCGGCAGCCATGGCGCGCTTGGCGTAGGGCGCATGATCCGGATCGGATGGCGGACAGGAGCTTTTGCCGTAACCGCGCAAGTCGGCGCAGACGACGCTAAAGCGGTCGATCAGCTTCGGCGCCACGTCGCGCCACATCAGATGCGTTTCGGGGAAGCCGTGCAGCAGGAGCAGCGCCGGGCCGCTGCCGGCAGTCCGGATGAATGTCCGTGCCGCGCCCGTATCGACTTCCGCGCTTTCGAAACCGCCGAACATGCTTTGTGCTCCACAGGCGGAACGGCCGGGCGGGATGGTTGCTCGGGCCGCGGCTTCTCTCGGTGGGCGCCTTCCGTGTCAGCTCCAGGCGGATTTGACTGTAAGGGACGCCTCGAATATCTGGCCTCTCTTGTCGGTGCGCATTTTGATGGTGATCTTGAGGTTCTCACTGTTCGGCATCTCGTCGCGCGCGACATCCTGCAAGATCCTGAGCGCCTCCTTTCGCGCGTTTTCCGGCGAGGAGAAGAGCTGCCCCTCGCTGTCCATTTGCGTGTGCACGGTGTTGTACAAATCGAAGTAGAAGCGTTCCATCCGCGAAAGCATCCGCCGCAACCTGGACGTTCAATCCCTGCGCGCGATCATGGTTCCAACGGACCGTCTTTGGCCGGGGACTGCTTGCCGGCGGCTGGCGGTGTGGTGTTCCGCTGCAACCCGGCCCGGCTCTGCAACGTTAGGCCCTTGCAAAATCCACAACGGGCGGCCGCGCATGCTGGAACCCCTTTATCTGAACCTGGGTCAGCACGACGCTCTCTCCGAAAGCGAGAAGGCGTTGCTGGCCAGCGCCACATCGGTGGAGAAGTATTTCGTCGCTGGCGAGGATCTCGTCGCCGAAGGATCAAGGCCGACTTTCAGCACCCTCATCGTCGACGGGATTGCCGCGCGCTACAAGGTGCTGGAGGACGGCGGCCGGCAGTTCACTGCGCTCCATGTTGCCGGCGATTTCGTCGATCTGCACGCTTTTCTCCTGAAGACCATGGACCATGGCATCGTCGCGCTGTCGCCCTGCCATATCATCGCTGCGGAGCACAGCAAGTTGCGGGAAATCACCGAAAAGGCCCCGCATTTGACGAGGCTGCTCTGGTTGGACACGCTGGTGGACGGCGCCATCCACCGGGAATGGATCGTGGCCATGGGACGCCGCTCCAAGACCGCGCATCTGGCGCATCTGATATGCGAACTCTTCGTCAGGCTGCAGGCCGTGAAGAAGACGCGGGTCATGAGCTTCAATCTGCCGCTTTCGCAGGCCGAACTCGCCGATGTGCTCGGTCTGTCCGTCGTCCATATGAATCGGGTCATCGGCACGTTGCGGCGCATGAACGTCATCAACTGGACCAACCACCTGATCGACATCCTCGACTGGAACCGTCTGGTCGCCATTGCGGAATTCGACCCGACCTATCTCAGCATGAGGAACGAGCCAAGGTGAGGACGCGTCAGCGCGGCGGCCCTTGGTCGTCGCCAGACCACAGCGCGTCGAGCATCGAGAGTGCCGCGCTCGGGTCGGCCGTCCTCAGCAGGCCCTGCCGGGCGGCGGCCTGCTTGAAAGCGTCGAAGGCGACCGCCGGACGGCAAATGCCCGCCATGGCGTCGTTCACCAGCCGTGCCGCCGCGACATAGTCGGGCGCTTCCTTGTTCTTCCAGGCTCCGTCCAATGCCTTCCTTGCGTCGGCGATCGACGAAACCACCATTGAGCCGCCAGTGACGAAGCGGATGGTGAGCGGCAGGAATCTACTCATCCCCGGTCACCATCCAAGCCATTGTTGCGCGCGCCAGGCGAGGCCGGCGAAGGGCGCCGCGGTCACCGCCGCTGCCGCCAGAATGAAAAGATAATTGTTGGTCCGAAAGGGTCTCATCGTTGCCACCACATATTTTTTCGATCGTCATAACGAGGATGCCGCCGACCGGTTGCACGGGCAGGCGCTGAAGAAGCGGCAAGCTAGTTATTCGCCGGCCGGCTGGGCGGCTGCGGGCGGTACGGCGGGCGCGGCCTGAGCGGCACGTCGGCGCGCGAGGACTGGATCGGCCAGGGAGGCCGGGCACCCTGGCGCAGAAATGATCTGGACAGTGTGCCGATCAGATTTCGAATTTCCATGGGACTCTCCTCGTAGAGTCCCCCAAGCTGCGAGCGACTAGCACTCCGGCAGCATTCGCGCATTTAACTTTGATGTACCTGCGCCACGCCCTTCCGAGACCGCAGGCTCGACCGAAAGCCAACCTTTTCGGCCGGCATGCGTTGTCTCTTCGATACCGTTGTCTCTCGAGAAGGGGATGACGAATGCCCCGGTCCCCACCGCCACCCGGTGGCAAACACGGCGAGCGGGGCCAGAGTCGACGTCGGCCTGCCAAGGCGAACGGCTCTCCCCGATCGTCGGCGGTTGCCGAATCCATAAGGAGGCTCCGATGAAGAAAGCACTTCTTGGCTTCGCCATTGTTCTGATGTCGGGCCAAATGCCGGGAATGACTGCCGCGGCCCAAACACAGCTGGAGAATCCGCAGATCGAGGATTGCCAGGTCAAACCGGACGCCAATGCGACCCCTAGTCAGACCGGCGAGCAGCTGAAAACGCAGGCCCCGAAAGCGCAGGCCAATGATCAGTCCAACAACCTGACCGCCAGCCTGGCGCCTTGCGACGGTGTGCTGAAGCCTCCGCCCACCGGCGACAAGAACGCTACCGCTCCGCCGGCCGACACCAGCCAGATGCCGGTGATCAAGCCGGGCGAGGTCCCGCCGCAGACGTCGAAGTAGAACGCCTCATCGGTCTGGCAGGAAACTTTTCCCGCGCGGACGAGTTACTGCCTGTGCAGTTCCCGGATACCCGAACTGCTTCCCACAATTGCCGCCCCGGCTCTCCCATCCGGGGCGGTTTTTTGCCGGCGGCGGGCCCGGCACGCCCTGCCTCGGTGCCTTATCTTCTCGGCTCCGAAGCACGGAACCATCGGGCCCGCGCCGAATTGTCCTCAGCGGGCCGCGTCAGCCGGACCTGGTGGTAAAGAGAACAGGGTTTGGTTTCTCCGGCTTCACACCCTGGCCAACGAAAAGGCAGTCGAGCTCTTGTCCCACCCGGCCCGCCCAACTCGGGCGTGGGCGCATGGCAAACAGCACAGATTTCAGCAAGAGCCCTGAGCCGCGCAAAGGCATGCCGAGCCCGCGTCTCGGCGAAAGCGAATTCAAGACACGCTATCTGAGACAATTCTACGATCCGGCCTTTCAGCCGGAGGCGGATGCCATTGGCAGGCTGGCCGAGATCGCCTGGCAGGCCTACAGCGAAGAACGCAAGGCACCGATCACCAGAAAGGCGGGACAGGGCTTCCACGATCCGGACTATGATCTCTCCGTCGACTGGTTCGCCGCGCACGAAGCGGTCGAAGCGGCACAGCGCCGCTACGAGGACAAGACCGCGCCGTCCCGCATCCTGCTCATAAACGGCTCCTCGCGCAGCGAGCACACCTGCCCGGGCGAAATGTCGAAAAGCTTCCGTCTTGTCGAGTTGGCGCGCAGCGCCATTGCAGCAAGACCGGGCTTTGCGATCGAGGTTCTCGACCTCGCGCGGCTCGCCTCCGAATACGGCCGCAGGATCTTTCCCTGCAAGGCGTGCTTCTCGACCGCGGCCGCGCTCTGCCACTGGCCATGCTCCTGCTACCCCAATCATTCGCTCGGGCAGGTCAATGACTGGATGAACGACATCTACCCGCTCTGGGTCGAGGCGCATGGCGTCATGATCGTCACGCCTGTCAACTGGTATCATTCCTCCTCGCCGGTGAAGCTGATGATGGACCGGCTTGTCTGCGCCGACGGCGGCAATCCCGATCCTTCGTTGACGCAGGGCAAGGATGCCGCGCTCGCCAAGAAGGTCGAGCTTGCCGGCTGGGACTATCCGCGCCATCTCGCCGGCCGGCTGTTCTCCGTCATCGTGCATGGCGACACCGAAGGTGCCGGAAGGGTGCGCCACAGCCTCGCCGACTGGCTGCGCTCGATGAAGCTCGATCCGGTGGGCGAGGCTGCCGAGCTCGACCGCTACATTGGCTACTGGAAGCCTTATGCGACGAGCCATGACGAGCTCGACGCCGACCATGCCGTGCAGAGGGAAGTCCGCAATGCCGCGCTGGCGCTCGCGGAAGCCGTCGAGAAGCGTCGCGCGGGTTCGTTCCAGACCATCGGAGCCGGGCTCGAGGATCCGCGCCCCAAATAGCCGCCGAGGAGAAACAGCCGACGGGAAGGAAGATGCAGCGCTGGTTCCAGGAAGCCTGGGTTGTGCTCAAAGAGAGCATTACCGGCTATGTCAACGACAATGCGCTGAGCCATGGCGCGGCGATGGCCTTCTACGCCACGACCTCGCTGGCGCCGATCCTTCTGATCGTCGTAGCGATCGCGGGCGTCGTCATCGGCAACGACGCCGCGCATCTCGCGCTTTCGGCTGAGTTCGCGGGGGTGATGGGACCGCAGAGCGCCGAACTGCTCACGGCGGTGATCGAGACCGCCGCGCATCGCGGGTCCAGCACGCTGGCCACCCTCATCGGGCTGATCACGCTGCTTGTCACCGCCTCCGGCGTCTTCGGAGAGATGCAGCAGTCGTTGAACGAGATATGGAAGGTCAAGCCCAGCGGCGTTTCGCTTTCGCGCCTAGTGCGGGCGAGGGCGGCAAGCCTCGGGCTGGTGGCAGCTCTTGGCTTCATGCTTCTGGTGTCGCTCGCCGCAAGCACGGCGATCTCGGCGCTGAGCGAGGTCATCAACCAGCACCTGCCGTTCGGCGAGCTGATCGTGAGCGCGATCAACACCATCGTCTCCTTCGTGCTGATCGCGCTGCTCTTCGCGGCGATCTACAAGGTCCTGCCGGACCGCAGGCTCAAATGGCGCGACGTCGGCGTCGGTTCCATCGTCACCGCGCTGCTCTTCACCATCGGCAAGTCGCTGATCGGCTGGTACATCGGCACCAGCGCCATCGGCACGTCCTATGGCGCTGCCGGCGCGCTGATGGTCGTGCTGGTCTGGGTTTACTATTCGGCACAGATTTTCCTCTTCGGTGCCGAGATCACCCGCGCCTATTCGGTGCGGAGCGGCAGCCGGCAGGATCTCGCGCCCGTGGTGGCGGCCAGCGACGAAACGTCAAGGTCAGGCAGGTCACCGCAACCGGGCGTGCCGGACGGCGAGGTCGTCAGATGGATCGTCCTCAGCAGCCTGATCACGGTGCTGGTCTCGGAGTTCCGGCGCTGGCGGCAGGGGTGAGGATGCTGGCCGCCGGTTCGAGAGTTGGCCGTTCTCTGCCTGTCGCTCCTGCTGACGCTTTTCGACTTCGTAGGAAAGCCAGCGGCAGAACATCCCGATGATCGAGGTGGCGGCGCCGCCAAGCAGGCAGGCAATCAGCAACGGATTTTGCGAAACGTGCTCCCAACTGACGATCGCCAGCAGCATCACGCTTACCGTTGAGATCGAATAGCCTATGCCCTTGAGCAGATGCAGCGACGATATGGTCATCCCGGCCCGCCTTTCAGGTGCAACAATCAGCGGCAACCGAAGTTCCATGCACCCAGGGCCAGGCGCTTGGCAGCAGTTTCGCCGCTGTGTGCGAGCCGTTGAAACCTTGTCCAGCCGAATGCGTTGCCTCACGTGTCAATCGCGGGAGGAAGTCGTCACGATGCCAAAGACAGGGCCAGGTTGGGAGCAGGCCTATCAACCGCTCGAATTCGCCGAAAAGCACGGCCTGACCCTAAGGCAGGCTGAGATCGTCATCCAGACCAATGGACCGTCCAAATACAAATGCGATCTGGCGGCTCCGATCTTTCTCAAGGCGCTGAAGCAGCTCGCAAAGAATCGCGCGACGCCCGGCCGGGAGGCAGCATCAGTGTCGGCTTTTGAGGAACCGAGCTTCGCGCAGCAGCGAAGGCCAGTCGGTTCCGATTAGCTTGATCAACTCAAGGGCATCGTTTTCCGAAATGTCCGCGTCCTTTGCCAACCGGTGGGCGAGCATTTGGACATCGGCCTCCGTTTGCTGCACCTGCTTTCCATCATTTCCAACCATAGCGCGCCTCCTCTCAGACAAGAACTTTCGAGGTGGCCGTATGTTTCATTTTGGCGGCAAGGGCAGGCCGCCGGCGAACCTAAAGATCGCGCAGGCTTGCGCTACTTGCGTTTGGCCTTCAGCTTTTCACTCAATTCGACCGGATCGCGGCAGCCGTTCTCAAACAAAATCAGCGCGTGCCTTGCCGCATGAAGCCGCTCCTCACTGTCCGACGGTATGCGAAATGTGCGGCAGTAGTCGTCGAGAGCGGCTGCGAGGATGACCAAATCCTCGGGGTTGAGGAAACCCGGAAAAACCATAGCTCTCCCTCCCGTTGACAGGTGAAAGTGAAAGCGTGGTCCGCGCTTATAAACGCTGGCCTGGGTTTGGGAGTTGCGGATAAGCGCTGGCGGCGGGGTCACATGTTGTGTCACCCTGCCATCAAGCGGAACTTTCTCGCGTCACGGACGGAGCGGTTTGGACCCCGGGCTTTGCCGGCGAGCACAGCACTTTGTGATCCTGGCCGAAGTCCGCTGCGGGTTTGAGAAAGATGGTATCCGATCGCCCGAGGCGATGGCGCCTAGCGCTTCCGCTTTCCGGCGCCGGAAGGCTTGGGCCCCACGGTCACGAGCGCCTCGCGCATTATCCGCAGGGCTTCATCGGGGGTAAGGCCGCATTTGCGGGCAAAATAAATCGCTTCGGAAGCCTCCGATCGCGAGGCTGCGGCGATAACGGACAAGGCCGGTCTCGATTTCTTCTTGGCCATCGGTTCACCGTGCCACGAATCGCTTAGTCAACTAATATAACGTCCCTGTTCTGAAATCAAAATTCTGGCTTTCCACGCCGCAGCCCCGATCGGGGCTGCGGGCTCATTTCATCCGGCGGCGGATCTTACCAGCCTTGGCGACTCGCCCAGTCGTCGATGTCGCGGCGGATGCGATCCTTCTCGATGCCGTAGCGCTCTTGGATCTTGCCTTCGAGCTGCTCGCGGTTGCCGGCGATGCGGTCGAGGTCGTCATCGGTGAGCTTGCCCCACTGTTCCTTCACCTTGCCCTTGACCTGCTTCCAGTTACCTTCGACGCGGTTCCAATCCATGGTGCAGACCTCCTTTGTGTTTGCGTAAATGCTAACGACTGCGCGGGCCGCGGGTTCCTGTTTTTCGGCCGGACACGAGGGAACATTTGAACGCTGCTCATGTTCTGCCGCAGTATGGCGCGCCGTCCCCTGCAAGGCGTGCCGGCGGACCGGGTCGGGACCCAATCCTGCCCGTCTCGTTGTCCCGTTGGGGCGGGCTTCCAATAGATCGAGGAGATCATGCTTTACCAGGCAGCGAAGATCGCCGAAGAGGCCCATCGCGGCCAGAAAGACAAGACCGGCCGTCCCTTTATCGAACATCTGAGACGCGTCGCCGATGCGGTCGAAACGCTTGACGAGAAAACCGTCGCCTACCTGCACGACGTGGTCGAGAAAGGCGAGGGGTGGACGCTCGATCGGCTCGAGGCCGAGGGCTTCGGCTTTCCGGTCGTCGCTGCCGTTGACGCGCTGACGAAAAGAATGGACGAAAGCGAGCACGACTTTGTCTGCAGTGCGGCGTCCAACGAGCTTGCGCTGCCTGTCAAGCAGGCGGACCTCAAGGACAATCTCTGGCAGGCGCACCAAGCGGGCATCGACCCCGAGAAGTACGAGAACGGACTGCGCCTGCTCGACGAGTTGACCAGCGAGTGACTGGAATTGCCCTAGCCCTTGTCGCTCACCTGCAGCAGATCCGCCGACTCGGGTGAAAGGAGCGAGCGTTCCCGCAACGCCCTTTCCAGGTCGTTGCGGCTGTCAGCCGGGCAGGCGTCGGGCAGGTCGAGCGCCGTCAGCGCCTCTTCGTCGAATTCGATGGCTCCGCCATAGAGCTGAGCCACCTGCATCACCAGACTCTCGATATCCTCGCGGGCAATGTTCTCGGCGAGATTCATCAGCCTGATTTCTTCCGACAATTGGATGATGTTGACGATGCCGTTTTCCCGCAAAGCCCGCTGGACCTTGTGGTGAGCGTCGTTGCGCAACCGGTCGGAAAATCCTCGTAACATCGGAAAAACCTCCTTTCGCGGCGGTTCATCCCTCTGCCGGCCATAATGCGCCGACGTCGCTCGGTTGGCAACTAAAAAATGGAAAAGCTGTAAAAAAATCAACAAGTTAGCATAGAACGGCAAATGCGGTGTAGCCATATCGTTAGCACCGCCAGCGTCCCCCACCTTTGTTGTCTCGCATGACCTTGACGTCTTTTGAGCCGAATCCTACTTTTACTGGCAGTGAGTGACATACTCATTCGTGTCATGACCTGCGGGAGGCTAGGGTGGTTGAATTGGAGCGGCCGCAAAGGCTGCAGATCATGTTGACGGAAGAGGAACTCGCGGCAGTCGAGAACTGGCGCTTCGAGAAACGCATGCCGAGCCGCTCGGCCGCCGTGCGCGAGCTTCTGCGAAGGGGCCTCGCATCCGAAGGTTTCCTGACCGCCGAGACCGGCATGAAGTCGCAGGATTTCGGCGTGCTGGATCCAGCAAAGGGGAATGGCGAAAATCCTGACCCCTCCAAGGCTTAGCCGCTTGCTATGAGATTCGGCCGCGCTAACTAATGCCCATGGTGACATCCGGGGGCAGGGAAATTGAAGATGCCAGCGCCAATGCGCGTCTGGCCGCCATTGTCGATTCTTCCTTCGATGCCATCATCGGCAAGGATCTGAACAGCATCATCACCGACTGGAACCGCGCGGCAGAACGCATGTTCGGCTACAGCGCGGAGGAAGCCATCGGCCAATCGATGCTGCTCCTTATCCCCGAGCATATGCACGATGAGGAGACCGACATTATCAGCCGCATCCGCCGGGGCGAGGGCGTGGCAAATCTCGACACGATGCGAAAGCGCAAGGACGGCTCGCTCGTTGCCGTTTCGGTAACGGTGTCGCCGATCAGGAGCCTTGCGGGCGAGATCGTCGGCGCCTCCACGATCGCGCGCGACATCACCGCCGCCAGGGAAAATGAGCGCCGCATCCGGCTCCTGATGCGCGAGGTCAACCACCGTGTGAAGAACCAGTTCGCGGTGATCCTGTCGATGGTCAGGGAAACCAACAAGCGTTCTGCCAGCCCCAGCGAGTTCGAGGAGATGATCCGAGCCCGGATCATGGCGCTGTCGCGCTCGCACGATCTGCTGGTCACCTCGGAATGGGCAGGCGCCAGTCTCTTCGACCTCATCCAGGAACATCTGAAACCGTTCGGTCATGAGGAGCGCATCTCGCTTTCCGGCCCGCTTTTGACGCTGCAGTCGAATGCCGTGCAGAATCTCGGCATGGCCTTCCACGAGCTAGGCACCAACTCGTCGAAATATGGCGCGTTGGCGGGCGAGGGCGGGCACGTCGAGATCACCTGGACGGTCGAGACCGGCCCGAAGGCGCAGCGCCACTTTCACCTTGTCTGGCAGGAGAGGTCGAATGGCCATGCCAATGGCGAGCCGGACGAGACGGCGCGCAAGGGTTTTGGCACGGTGGTGCTGCAGCGGGTGGCCCCGCAGTCGCTCAGCGGCTCTTCCAGTCTCGAGCGCTCGTCCGGTGCGTTGAAATGGTCGCTGACGGCACCGCTCGAGGCCATTGTCATGCCACAACTCGGCGCCGAGAGCGGAAGCGACTTTTACGGATGAGGGCCCGTTCCGGAAATCGAAGGCATTTGCCGTAAGGGGCTTGTGCGGCGCGCAATACGGCTACCGGGGAAGGTTCCCTTGTCGCTCCGTAAAAATGTATTACATCATGTAACATAGCGTGCGCATTGCACGCGAATGCAGTTGCTTTGGTCTGGCTTCATCGATGGAGGTTGTCATGGCAAGCAAACTGATGGAAGAAAGGAAGAGCAAGGACTGGGTTATCCTGGTCCTCGCGATCTGCCTGTTCATCTCACCCTGGGTCATCGGATTCACCGCGGCAATGATGCCCGCGTGGAACGCCTGGATTGTTGGCGTCCTGCTCGGTGCGCTGGCGCTCGCGACGCTTTCGGTGTTCGCCGAATGGGAGGAATGGGTAAATCTCGTGCTCGGGCTCTGGCTGATCGTGTCGCCCTGGCTGCTGGGCTTCGCGGCGGACAGGAACGTAATGCTCACGCACGTCATCCTTGGCGTGCTCGTGGTCGCGGCATCTGCCTGGGCCGTCTGGGACGTCCGTCATCCCCACGCGCATGCGTGAGCGGTGATTAAGGGAGCCCGCCGCGCAAGCGGCGAGCTCCTTTGAAAGACAATTCCAGGAAAAGCGTGCAGCCGGTTTTCCGACCGGAACTGCATGGAAGACCAATCGGGGGCACGGGGCTGAGCAACGGTTGCGACCTCACGCAATTGCTGCAACCGGAAACCTTTTCGTGCATTCTTGGGAATGGCACCGATGCTCCATCCCGATCAGCCTGCCAAATGCTGCTCCTATTGCGGCGGCCGCGATCACGAGTTCGAGGCGTGCCCGAAGCGCAAGGCCGACGCCGAGAAGGAAAAGGCCGCGCGGCAGCCCGAGCCGGCCGGCCGTAGGGAGCCTGACGTGGAATCCAAATACCTGACGTAGCGTTCCTTCGCGCCCCCCTCTGTCCTGCCGGACATCTCCCCCACAAGGGGGGAGATTAGCAGTTCCGCCGCCGGCGATCTTCCTACACTTGGCGAAAGCCGGCGTGACATCCGATCTCCCCCCAAGTGGGGGAGATGTCCGGCAGGACAGAGGGGGGCGCTGTCCCGCCGACGTCTCCATCTTTTCGCGCCCGGACTACCGCAGCGCATGCGCCGCTGCATCGGCGAACGAGATGTCGCCCTTGATCTCGCGCATCGCCATCGAGGTGACGGTGCGGCGCACGCCGGGCAGCCGGCTGAGTTCCTCGCGCAGCATCCTGTCCAGCGCCCGCATGTCGACGGTGACGATCTGCAACAGATAGTCGGCCTCGCCGGTCGTGGCATAGCAGCGGCGGATCAGCGGGTGCTTCCTCACCGCCGCCTCGAAGGCGTCCGACACCTCAAAGTCGATCGACACCTGGATGAAGGCCTCGATGTCGAAGCCGATCGCGGCCGGATCGATGCGGGTGGAATAGCTGCGGATGATGCCTTGATCCTCGAGCGCCTTCACCCGTTTCCAGCACGGCGTCTTGCTCAGTCCCACCTCTTCGGCCAGCTCGCCGAAGGTGATGCGCGCGTCGCGCTCGAGCGCTGACACTATCTTGCGGTCAAGGGCATCAAGCATGGTCTGTTCTCCAATGTCGCGCCAAAGGACGATAATCGTCCTCCAATTCCCGTCAATTGGATAACAGAAAGGAACAATGTTCAAGCTTAAAGCGCTATCCTCGGGCCACCTGCCGAACATGCTCGCGCGAGGAGGATGAGCCATGGACAAGTCGGACTATCACGCCCGCATCGAGGCGCCCGAAATGCGCGACTACGGCGTCTATCTCAAATGCGACCAGCTGCTCGCCTGCCAAAAGCCGCTCTCGCAAATGGTCAATGCCGACGAGCTGCAGTTCCAGATCGTGCACCAGGTCGAGGAATTGTGGATGAAGCTCATCGCCTACACGCTGGTCGACGTGCTCGACTATCTGGAGAGGCAGGACACGCACCGCATCGTCACGCTGATGGGCCGCGTGCACCGGCTGGTGCGCATGATGACGGCGCAGCTCGATCTGCTGGAGACGATGTCGCCCAAGGAGTACCAGCAGATCCGCCTCGAGCTCGGTAATGGCAGCGGCCAGGAATCGCCAGGCTTCAGGCTTATCCTGCGCCTGCCGCCGGACCTCTGGCGAGCCTTCAAGCATTCCTATCTCGACGGCCGCGGGCTTTCCGTCGAGGACGTCTACGACGCTCACTACGATCATGGCGATGCTTATGTCGTGGCCGAGGCGCTGATCGAGTTCGACGAGCTGTTCCAGAAATTCCGCGCCAACCACCTCTATCTCATCCACCGCTCGATCGGTCTCGGCGCCAAGTCGCTGAAGGGCCGCCCGGTGGAGATCCTGGAAGGCGGCGCCCGCCACCGCTTCTTCCCCGAGCTCTGGGACATACGCTGCGACATGACCGACCGCTGGGGTGCGGCCTACGGCACCGTGCGCGACTCGATCAGCCACCCGCCGCAGGCGAAGGCGGGCTGAGCTTTCCTCGCCCCGCGCGAACAGGCGAGAGGTGGCGCGGCGTAGCCGCGAGGGAGAGCGCCCTCGTTGAGCGCCGAGCTTGGCTGTGGGCTCGCCGTCTGGCGGTTCGTCCCGGCGTCGCCGGCGCCTCACCGGCTGCTGCGCGGCGACTCTCCGCGGCCTGCAGTGGGGTGAGGAAACAAGTGAAGCAAAAATTCCGGCCCCTGTCGGAATCATTGCCCTTCCTCCGTCCTTGGGGCATCAACAGCTTCGAACCGGAGGGACAACGTGGAAACGCAATCGGCCTGGCAGACCGCCGCCATTCTCATCGCTCGCCTGATCTTCGCCGCCGTCTTCGCGATGGCCGTGACCTTCAAGTTCATGGATATGGGCGCCACCGCTGGCTACATCGCCGCCGCCGGGTTTCCGTTCCCGCTGTTTCTCGCCTGGTGCGCGGCGATCCTGGAGGTGCTTTTGGTGATCGCCTTCCTCACCGGCGCCTTCTTCACGCCGGCGGCGCTGGTCGCGGCAGTTTATGTGATCTTCCTCGGCTTTTCATTCCACGGCCCGTCGCACTGGACCGGCAACCAGGCCGAGTTCGGCTTCTTCGTCGATCATTTCACTTTCCTCGCCGGCCTTTTCTTCGCCGCCGTGCATGGGCCGGGCAAGTTGCTCGCCGTCCGACAGGGTTGGCCGGGCCGGGCGTGAGGCGCCGCCACTTCACATCTGATCGTTATAGGGTTCCTTCATCTGCCCGACCATGCGCGCCAGCTTGGAGAAGGAAGGCATGTCCGCTTCCGGCTGGCATTGGTTGGCGAGCTCGAGCAGGCGGATCGGGAAGTTGATCGCATCGCGGTTCGACGCCGAAATCGCCTCGGACCGGTCCTCGCCTGTCTCGACGGCCTCGGCCTTGCGCAATGCGATGTCGATCTCCTCGACCGTCAGCACCCCCTTGCGCACCAGGGTATGGTTGATTGCCGCGACGGCCATCAGCAGGCCCTCGAGTTGCAGATTGGCGACGTTCATGGCGCTTCCTCCCATTGACCTCGCTTGAAAACGCATGAGCGGCGTTTCCGATCCGGGAGCGCCTTAGGCCTCCATCAGGCGCACGCCGTATTCGGCCCAGAGCTGCTTGATCTCGCGGGCGCCCAGCGGCGGGGTCGAGCGATCTCCATAGGAGATGGCCACGGCGCTCAGATCATATTGGCCGTCGGCTTCGGCGATGAAGCGGATGGCCTCGCCAAGCGGGCGCGAATGGAAGACCGGATCCGCCTGGCCTCGGCCAAGGCTGCGAACGCCTGAAATACCTGCTGGCGCATGCCGCATCCGAAAGACCGATGCCATGGCGGATTTGTCCATGCCCGCTCTCCGCGATTCCCCTTGGGGAATGATTCCATAAGGTCCGGCTAATGACCAGCCCAACCGGGCACACCAACGACAACCGGGCACACCAACCCGCCGCTATGGAAAGGCCGGGCTCTGGGCCCGGCCTCCTTCAGCGGCCTGCGCTGCGGCGGCCGTCGGGGCACGATTGCTCTAGCGGCTCCAGGGGCGGGCCCAGTCGTGGTCTGCGTCCGAGTTGCGCGCCATCGCCATGCCGATCAGCAAGCCGACGAGGCCGCCGAGAACCATGGCGGTGGAGACGGTGCCGGGATTCTGCTGAACGGTTTCGGAAACGCTCTGCGCCTGGCTTCGCAACTGCCTTGCCGCGCGTGAGGCGCGATCGCTCGCGCCGCCGTAGAATTCAGAAGCTCGGTCGGCCGCGCCGCTGTAGAGGCCGGAGGCCCGGTCGGCCGCGCTCTGGTACCACCCTTGCGTCGCACTGGCGGCTTCCTCGGCCTGATCGGCAAGCGCGCGGTTGAGCCGGCTGACCTCGCGCTTCAATTCGGCGATCTGCTTCCTCATCGCCGCTTCCGAAGCGGCTGAAGATCTGGCGCTGGTACGCGAAGCGCTGCCGCTGCGGGCAGCGCTGCTGCGGCTCGGATTGCTCCGCTCTGTGCCGCCGCCCTGGGACGTCGAGCTGCCGTTGCGCGCGGCTGCTGCGTTCGTATCCTTACCCTGGTTGGTTTCATCGTCTGCCATGGGTCTCTCCTTGCTGAACTCTGCAACGGCTCACGCCCGCCCTTGCAACGGCTCACGTCCGCCATGGTTCCCTTCCAAGCAAAGGGCCGTGGAGCGGAACTCCACGGCCCTCGCGCGACGAAACTGCCGCGTCTCGTTACTACTTGCCGCAATGATTATCGTTGACCGACGGCGATGCCGTGCCAGGCGACGTGTGAGTTGCATCCGGCTGGGCGCCCTGCGGCGTCGCGGGGCAATTCCGATCGGCGTTCGAATTCATGCCGTCCGTGGTGATGCTGCCCGTCGTGCCTGTATCGGGTGCCATCTGATCAGGCGGCGGATTGGCAGGCGTGGTGGGGTCCACCGTGATGCTCTGGCCGCTGCCCGCCGTGTCGGCGGTACCGCCCGTTGCATTCTGAGCCATCGCAGCCGTAGCCAGACCGATGGTCAGAGCCGATGCCGCAAGAATCTTGATGAGCATGATCTTCTCCTTCTTGTGCGAGATCGTTTCTCTGTTCGGGAGTCTGTCGCGTCGCGACTAAGGGTGGAACCCCTCGGCCCGGAGGTGGTTCCGAGAAAAAATTTCTGGAACTTCCACAATTTATCGGTGCGCGAGCGAAAGTCGCTTCCCGGCAAGGCTGCAGACAAGCAGCTAGGAAAATTTGCCTAATTATATACGTGACAAAGTACGGGCGATTCGGGTACAAAGAGGCGCGTGACAGGCTGGAACTGTGGATAAAGAAATCCAGTCAAGTGGGTTCCCAAATCACTTGACTTGATTCATGTTGATTGCGGTGGAGGCGGTGGGACTCGAACCCACTGGACCCAAGGTCGGAAGCCCGGACCAGCTACCAAGCCGCCCCCACTACGACCTACCCGGATGGCTCGGGTAGGAAGGCACCCATAGCGGGGTGCGCCATCCAGCGACGCCCGGTGGGGCGGGAGTGTGAGAGCTTCGTGGGCGACTCACTCCCCTCCATCGCGCTGGAATGGCTATTGAAAGGTGACTCGTTCTGGCGCGACAAGAGTCCCCACCCGAAAAACCGAATCGTTTCCATGCTTTCTGGGGATAAAGGCGGTGGCTGGCGAGAAACCCGATAAGGATTCAGACGAGAAGCGCTTCAACGAGACGCTGAAGCGGATGCTAAAGACGCCGCCGAAGCCACATGACAAGAAAGACATTCCCCGCAAGGTCGGGGCTCAAGAAGCCAAAAAACAACCCAAAACATAACCGTTGACTCTTCTATATCGGCCGACACACCATATGATTTTGGGGTGTGGAGGCAGACGATGAGACTGGCAATAGTTGTACTCGCGATCTCGATAGCGATTTCGTCAACGGCGGCCGCGCAAGAAGACGGCCCCATAATTCTTCCGGATCGACTCCAACAGTTGGCAACTGAATTTCCGGTTGCTGAACGACTTCATATCAGTTGGGCCCAAGCCTCATTGGAAGATATTGGCCGTTATGTCGGGCTGCTATCAGCTGTAAACGAAGTCGCGAATTCCATAGCCCTTAAGAATGATCGGAAAGCTGCATCGGATGACGACTATCGGGCGGCATTCTCCGTATTTTGTTTCTGGCCTGTCAATAAGCCACCGCTGGCTGAGCCGTTTTGGAACACAGCTGCGGAGGCGTACGGTAGTGAAAAGGTACGCATGGCACTGGGGCAGAGCATAGGTCCACTTGCGGTAGCCCTTCCAGAGATGATCAAGGACGGCAGCGCTAGCGATGAAGTTCTAAAAAAATGGCCACAAACTAAGGCTGAATATATGAAATACGTTATCGACTTGGAAAGCTTGAAGAATGCCAAGTAACCTTATTCCGTTCTTAGTAATTGTTCCAGTTATCGACCTTTCTATTGCCACGTATTTTATTTATTCAACACACGCTGCATGGCGATCTGCACCGGCTTTTGAAAATGAAAGGGACACAGACGAACGGTCCCTAGGGGCGACGGTAATACTTGCCCAACTAGGGGCCGTCATAACCGGATCGTCCATCATACTGGCTGGGATTGCCGCGTTCGTTGCCTTGGCCGGTACTTCGATTGGCGAGTTTGAAAAATTTCACATTCTATATGCAGCGATATGGGCAGTCTTCGCGATGGCAATATCGCTTTTTACTATGTCAACGCTACCACACCGCACAACCACGCAGAATTTCGTCAAATCGCACGGCGTTGCAATTCTGTGTTCTGCAGCGCTATATTTTTGCCTAGCCTCAAGCGCTCGATTCCTATTTGCGGTAGGGTCGATATTATTTTGAGCGTTTTTTCCAACGCAGCAAAGCGCGCGCCTTCTGCCTAGGCGTTACTGGCTTCACCAATCCGCCGATAGGTAAGGCGCTTGCCTTCGATCTTGGCAAGCAACTGGTCGTGGCGCTCGTTGTCGGTGATCTTGAGCGCTGCGCGGCGATTGTAGCGGAAATCGAACTCGGCAAGGTAGCGGTGCAAGTGAGCTTCGCCGCAATGCTGATAGACGCCGATCATGCCGCGCTTGAAGACTGAGAACACGTTCTCAATCGTGTTGGAGTGGATCGTCTCGGCACCTTCGTAGCGAACATATTCGCCGTTCGCATGATTGGTCGTCTTATGCGAGGCGTATTCCTCGCCAGTGCGCGTGTAGAGGCGCGAGGCGTCGGTGTAGAGGATCGACTTGCGGTCAACGTTGCGCACAAGCACTTCGCGCACGGTTGAAGCCGTGGCGTCGTTGAGATGGAACATGCGGACGTTACCGCCGCGCTCGACAAGGCCGACAACGGTGCGCTTCTGGTTGCCGCCAGACTTGAGATACGGACGGCCCCTACGCTGCGGCGACGGCGTGCGCGGCGTCTCGCGCTTGCCAATGTAAGTTTCGTCAACCTCTACGGCCTTGCCTTCGCCACCAAGCGGGCCGGACGAGTTAACGTCTTCGGCCATCGCTTCGCGAATGCGGTGCGCCATGAACCAAGCGGTCTTGTAGGTGACGCCGAGCATGCGGTGCAGTTGGTGAGCGGACATGCCTTTCTTTGATGAAGACATGAGGAAAGTCGCCAGAAGCCACTTGTTCAAGGCGATCTTGGAGCGCTCGAAAACGGTGCCGACGGTGACGGTAAACTGTTCACGGCATTCCATGCAGTTGTACAGGCCGGGACGGTGAGCCTTGCCTTCCATCTTGGTAATGCGGTCGGCGCGAGCATTGCCGCAATGCGGGCAGTTCGGGCCATGCGGCCAGCGCTGCGCCTCAAGATGAACGCGGGCGGCTTCGGCATCGGTGAAGATCGGGTGAGTGAGTTGCATGGCGGCGTTCCCTTATGCCGCAAATTTATAAACTGAGCCGTACTTTGTCAAGTATATAATTAGGAAAATTTGCCTAAGAGCCTTGTCAGGTGAGGGCAGCTCTGCTATGATTTTGTCCATGGTGCTGATTTGCGCCAGCGACCCGCCACCCGGCTGGCCAGCGAGCAAGATCGACCCGACATCAGCAAGGCGCGCCAGGAGTGGCGGGCCAAACGCCAGCCGCGGATGCGGCTTGAGCCACATCGGCTGGTGTTTATCGACGAGACCGGAACCACGACGAAGATGACGCGCTTGCGCGGTCGCTGCCTGAAGGGTCGGCGGTTGCGCTCAAAGGCACCGTTTGGACATTGGAAGACGCAGACCTTCATCGCCGGGCTGCGCTGCCATGGGCTTACCGCCCCTTTCGTCGTCGACGCGCCGATGAACCGGCGCATCTTCGAGACCTACGTCGAAACGCAGCTCGCTCCGACGTTGGCAAGGGGCGATGTCGTCATCCTTGACAACCTCGCCGCCCACAAGAGTCCAGCCGCCGAGGCAGCCATCAGGGCAAGAGGCGCATGGCTGCTCTTCCTGCCGCCCTACAGTCCGGATCTCAACCCGATCGAAATGGCCTTCGCCAAGCTCAAGGCGCATCTGCGCGCAAAGGCCATCAGAACCATCGACGCCCTGTGGCAGGCCATCGGCGATATCTGCAATCTGTTCTCCCCAACAGAATGCAGAAACTACTTCACTGCCGCAGGCTATGGACTCACATGAAAATCCGCCGCTCTAGACCAAGCTAGGATTTATCAGCCAACCGACATCGATGCGATCACCACTGCGGCGACAGGGGAGCAATCACCTTCTTCGGCGGCCCCCGGCGAACCCAAGTCTGCAGTTCGACAGGCCGCAGAGGGTTTCGGCAATTACCTCAGCGAGAGCTTTGAGGCCCTTGGCCGTGCCCCGCGCGGCATTGGGCTGATTCTGCAGGATCTGCGCGATTCCCCTTGGGACTTCCTTGAGCAACTGCCGGTCACCCCCGGCTCGGGGGCTGTTGCCGAAGGGCGCTTGGCGTCAGAGGCAGCCGGCGAAGCTGTTGCAAAAGGCTTGGCGATTGTCCGCGACGGGGCGGCCAAGTTTACCAAGCCGCTCGAGAAGTTTGCGACGAGTGGTTCGCGCGCCAAGTCGGGGCTCGCCGCTGATGCCGCGGTGGCTCGCCAAGCGGTGAGACGAAATCTCTGGTCAAAGCCGCGGAGGATGCTGCCTACCGTGTAGGCACCGGCGCCAAACTCAAGAAGGGCGAGGTTCTTGAGATCATAAAGTCGATCGCAAGAGATCCTTCTAAGGTAAAGTATCAAGGGGCATCGTTCGGGAGGGCTGCCTCCAAAAACTACCGCAAAACATTTCTTGATGCGAACCCGAATCTGCAGGGAGAAGTTGTCGTACATCATGCTGCGGAGCGACAGATATGGGAGAGATTTCCACGCATCGTCGCTGCAAACGAGGAGCACTCTCTTCAGAATCTTCGTGGCATTCCAAAAGCTTGGATAACCTTTTGCACAAGGTCATTTTGCGGTACGAGTGGGACGAATTTTACGAGGCGTATCCTCAGCTAACACGTCAGCAAATTCTGGATTACGTGAGTTACATCGACAAGAAATACGGGCATCTGTTCAATCCTCCGATAGGTGAGTGATGCAATATTTTAAGATACGGCCGCACGTGGCTGGTGGTATTGGCAAAGGCACTATTCTCGACTCGAGCGTTCATCCACCGATCGTAACCAAGCTCCACTACAAGGTAGAGGCATGGTTCGGGGATGTGATTGTTGCGACGTTTCCTTGTTTCCTCGTCACTGAAGAAACCCAGCGCGCGCTGCAGAAGATGGACTTTTCAGGCGCGACGTTCGCGGACGCTGAGGTGACGACCTCGGAAGAGTTTCAAGAGGATCAACCCGGCCTGGAACTGCCACATTTCGTTTGGTTGAAAGTGAATGGAAAGGCGGGTCAAGACGACTTCGGGATCGCGGTGCCCTTCCGCCTCGTCATCTCGGAACGCGTTCTTGATCTGCTTGAATCGTTGGGCATTTTCGTTGCGATTGTCGAGCCTTACGACGACGAATAGCATGGGAATTGGCGGTATCAGCACACTCAATCCCTCAAGCGACTCAGCTTTTTGAGGTTAACTATTGTTTAGATGGGCCGAACGAAATAGTGCACTGTCACCGTAATTCCAGAGGAGGTGATCGAGCCGGCTCTAAGGGTCTTTTCAAAAAAGTATCGCAAGACTTGTTGGAATTGGCTTTTATCCATCATCGAATTGCTGGCGAGGCGGGCAAGGCATTTCCGCCCGTCAATGCCGCCCGGCGCGCGGCGGCCGACCAAGGCTGGCAGCACCCTGCCACGGTCCAGAAAGCGCTGGCCTTCACCATTGCCGCCCAACACTATCTCGGAGTCGAGAACGCCGAGCCCGTGCCGCAATCGGTGTTGAAAGACCTCGGCGGACTGCCGCCGCAAGACCTCCAGGCCGGGATAAGCGGTCTGCTGGCAGGAACGGCGGATCCGGTCGTCAAGCTGGCGATGTCCCGGCAATTTGCTAGCGCCGGCTGGCAAGCGCCGGGATCCGATCGCTTTGGGCACGAGAATGGGCGCTTTGGGCAGGACGATGGTTCCGGCCATGAGCAAACCTATAGTTACGATAGGTTGATCGAGAGAAGCGACAGCGTCACCCAACTCACACCGGATGAACGAATAAAGCAGTCGTCTCAGGATGATTTGCCAACTGATGTGTGGCTTGCCGATCTCTCTCCTGGTGTTTTTGGCAAACTTGCCCAAACGTCGCACGGACAAAATGCGGAACGTCCAAGCAACGATGGCGCTGACGTCGAAACTCACGCTAGCGCAAGGCCTAGCCCGGAGAAGCTAGTCGCCGCTCTTGGTGTTGAAGAGGGTGGAAAGCGGTTTGAGGTTTGCAATTTCGCCGCAAATCTCCTCGCCGCTAAAGGCAATCGCAAGAAATTCGTTAACGCCTTCTATCAAGCTGGGAGGAGTGCTGGCCTGACCGACACACAAGCCCGTTTGATGGCCGCTCAGCCTGCGCACGAAAGCGGCAGCGGTAACCATGCTCCTGGCTTCAACTATTTTGGTATAAAGGCCGAAAAATCCTGGAAAGGCGAGACGCAACGCCTTTGGACGCACGAGGAAATCAATGGCCACAGTGTGAGAGTTAAACAAGTTTTTCGCAAATATGCCACGCCCGAAGAAGGCATTCGTGATCGCATCGCCTTCATGCAACGGAGATTCGGCAAGGCTAACGATGCCACGGACATCTGCCCTGACCGAACTTCAGCATGGTAAGTTCCGGGCGTACGCCACTGATTCAAATTACGCTAGGAAGCTTAGGCCTTATCTGAAGGAATTGCCGTGATGCCTCAGGCACCCTCCGCCGCTAAAGCGGCTAAGTGTGAAGCATGAAAGGCGAATATTCTCTGAGGTTGGATTCCCAGGGTTTGAGCATCGAAGTGGAAAATCTGCGGATCACCGATTCTTGTGGAACGACCGACCGATGCGCTCGGCAATTGGCCCAAACATCGCCTGTTTGTCCTTGGTCCAATGCATATCGAAACAGGTGACGAGACGGTTTTTCTGGCACATGCCGTAGAAAATTTCTGCGCCATCCGCCGATGTACCGGAATCACGGCAACGGATGGTTTATCAAGATTATATGTAACTCGGTCAGTATCACCTACGAGCTGCTTCTTGATATAATCGAAGGGGCTCTTTTTATTAGTATCGGCTTGGTACTGGCGAAGCTGAACGCCCGGATACTTCTCCGGCTCGAACGCTGTGCCTAAGTTTTCAGCGAATCCACCAAGCAATCGAGACTCCCCGTCAGCAAACAAGGCGGGAATCTCGATTTTGCTTCCGCCGCTGACGGAAACTGTCCATTTAGTGGCTTCCTCGGCCGCAGCAAATGGCGCCCACAACATCAAGAAGCCAAGTGCGAACACGACTGCTTTCACGGCGTTATCCCCCGGCGACATTCGCGGAACGATGTCGGCGCTGCTGAGCAATCGACATCTTCATCGCCAAACATTAGGCTATGCACCCATAGCGTGTGTGGTTTGTTGGTTCAATCTGGGGAGGCTATCATGGGGAAAATAATGAAGCTACTGGATATCGTTGAAAGGCTGTCGGATTTTGATGAAGAGGACACGATCTATGTATCGGAGCCTTGGACCGAAGACTCTGATGCAATGGTTGCGACCGCGCCCGATGATACTATGGTACCACCAAAGGCGGCGGCCAAGGCGGGTCTGACATACTTCATCGAAATATTCATCGCGATCGAGGTTACAGAGGGATGGATTGCGTCGCAGAAGGAAAAGCCCAGCCTCTCGGCGATCTGCGACAGGCTGATTTATTATGCCACCTATGATGCGTGAGGGGTAAATGTCGGACGACAAGCGTTATGAAGGAAAGCCGCTGCTCAGGCTTCTGGAGTTTTATGTGCTCAAGGCGATTGGAGAACTGTCTCAGGAATCCGAAGAGTCCCTGGACGCCATGGCGCCGAAGTTGCAGGCCATCTATGGCGGCGATGGACGGTGGGATGACGCGATCGCCAAGGCTCTTCACATGCCCGACACGATGCCAGAGGCGATCCGGGATATGTGGAAGAAGAATCTCAAAATCGCCCACAACAACAAGGTAACGCTTACGCCCCAGCAATTTGCCGAAATGTTCGTGGACAACAACTTCGCGGGCTGAGATTGCGGTAACGGAGTCCCCTGGCGACGGCTTCGCTCTCGACCACGAAAGCCCATCCATGCCCACCCGCATCGTCCCCGCAACGCTGCGGGATCTCTCCTACATCGCCGCCAACCTGCGTCCCGAGGACCGGGCCGAGATCGACTGCCAGCTCGACCATTGGTCGCCGGCGCTGCTGGCGCTGACGGCGCTGCAGGGCTTTGCCTATGTCGCCGAGCTCGACGGCAATCCAGAGGCCGGCTTCGGCGCGGCCGAGCAGCGGAGCGGCCTTTGGATCGCCTGGAGCTGGGGCACGCGCCGCATGAAGCGCTGCGTGCCGGAAATCACGCGCTTCTTCCATGCGGTGCTTGGGACCCGGGTCGCGGCCAAAGGCGCCTGGCGGGTCGAGGCGAGGGCGCTTGCCGAGAACGAGCTTGCGCTACGCTGGCTGGACCGGCTCGGCGCTACCCAACGATGCCGCCTGCCGGGTTACGGCAGGAACGGCGAAGACTTCTTCCTCTACGACTGGACAAGAGAAAGCTGGAACCATGTGTCTCTTTCAAAAACCGCCGGAACTGAAGCCATTGCCGCCGGCGCCGACTATGCAGGACAAGGACGTGCAGGCGCGGGAAGCGGCGCTCAGGGCTGAGCTCGAGCAGCGCCAGGGCACCCTCTCCACGGTCAAGACGGATCTGGCGCCAAGCGACGTTGCCGGCCGGCGCCGCGTGCTGCTCGGAGTCTGACGCCATGACAGCGATGAAACGCAGTTTCCGCCGCCGCGTGCTCGATTGGTGGTATTGGCGACGGCATGCGCGGTTGGTGAAGCGGCGATCCCACTGATCAACATCGGCGCCTTTCCCTTCTCTTGCGATTTCCAACACTTAGCTTCGCTAAGATGTTGAAATCGCTTTCTCTCCCACAAGGGGGAGAAAAGGCGCCGCGCTGTCCTCGACGCTAGTTGCCAACGCTTAAGATCTACGGGAGCGCTGATGCGGCGCGCTATCTTCCCGCTTGTGGGGGAGAAAGCATTTTCCTGTATTTGCGAGCGGGCTTGTCCCCGAGCAAGTGCTTGGAAAATGCCACAGAGTGGATTTCGTAGGGCGTCACCCGATCACCCCTTCTTCGCGAACGCCCAGACCATCACCGGATACTCCTCGTCGTTGCTCAGGTCCCGCCAGAGCCCGTACGCCCGAACCGGGCCGCCAATATGGGCCCTGGCGCAGGCCTTGTTGCCCCAGCCGAAGGCATGCACGTCGTCTTCGGCGAAGCCGCCTTCGACCATCAGCTGCTTGAGCCCCGCGGGCGTCCAGCGACTGTAGTCGTGCGGGCGGGCATGCACGCGAAACAGGAAGGGCGTGGCCACCATCGCCCAGCCGCCGGGCCTCACCATGGCGTGGATGTTGGCGGCCGCCGCCAGCGGGCGCTGCACATGCTCCAGCACTTGGTCGGCAATGACGATGGAGTATTGCTCGTCCGTGCGATCCTTGCAGATGTCGAAGTCGGGGAAATCGAGTGACCGGTAGTCCGGGCACATCGCCCGCCAGTAGCGGTTCCAGCCCGGCGAGATCTCGATCACGTCGCGCGACTTGCGGTTGGCCGCCTCGAGGAAGGTCGTGAAGGCCTCGATCTGGCGGATGCGCAGCCAGTTGCGGCTGTCGTAACCGATCAGCCGCTTCACTGCTTGTTTGCTTCGGGTTTTCAGCGCGCCGGCAAGGCTCATTCTCGACCTCCCTCGTGCCCGCCGCATTCGGGTGTGTAGCACCCAGAAGTGCGCAAAAGATGACATGAAGAGGTTATCTCCCCCCGTGTGGGGGAGATGCCCGGCAGGGCAGAGGGGGGCGCTGTCCCGCCGGCTTCTCCATCGTTTCGCTTACCAGTTTCCCGGCCAGGTGTTCTGGCTGACTTCATCGAGAAGCGGCGCTCTACGGCGCCCCCCTCTGTCCTGCCGGACATCTCCCCCACGAGGGGGGAGATTGGCAGCTCCGGCCGCTCCGCCAAACAAGCGAGATCCCCATGACCGATTCCCGCGCCCGCGATATCCTGTCGCGACAGGCCGAACTCGAGACCGAACGCGCCGCCTATGAGCCCGTCTGGGAAGCAGTGGCGGAGTTCTGCGATCCCGATGCGCCCGACATATGGACCGGCCGCCGCACCAGCCGCGGCGAAAGCCAGGCCGAACGGCAGGAGCGGCGCGGCTCTCGCGTCTACGCCAACACCATCAACTCCGCCGCCAACCGGCTCGCCGCCGGGCTGGAAAGCCTGATCATCCCGCAGTCGGAGAAGTGGCACGGACTGACCACCGCCGAGATGGACGATGAGGAGACGGACGAGGAGAAGGAGTGGGCGGAAGCCTTGCGCGATTTCCTGTTCGCGCTGCGCTATTCGGCCAACTCCAACTTCGTGCCGGCGACGCAGGCCTGCCTCAGGAATGTCGTGCGCTACGGCCCGGCCTATCTCTATGCCGAGGAAGGTTTTGGGGGCACGCTGATCCGCTATGCTTCCATTCCCGTGGTCGAGGGTTATCTCAGCCGCAACCGCTGGGGCCAGGTCGACACATTTCATCGCCGCTACGAGCGCACGGCGCGCCAGGCGGCGCAGCTGCTCGGCTACGAGAAATTGCCGGCGCGCATCAAGGCGTTGGTCGACGACCCCGCCAAATGCGAGGGAAAGGTCTCGCTGATCCAGTGCGTCCAGCCGCGCGACGAGCGGCGCATGTATCGCTCCGGCGGCTCCTACCAATATCTCGACGCGGCGTTTGCCTCCTACCACGTCATCGAGGACGAGGAGGAGATCGTGCGCGAGTCGGGCTTCCGCACTTTCCCGGTCTCGATCTTCAACTGGCGCCGCTACGAGGGCGACGCCTACGGCATCTCGCCTTCCATCGAGGCGCTGACCACGGTGCGCGAGGAAAACGCGGTGCGTCGCTCCGGGCTTCGCGCCCTGCAGCAGATCACCGATCCGCCGACGGCGTCCAAGGCCAGGCTCGACTATGTGCCGGTGCTCAATCCCGGCGAAAATTATCCGGGCCTGATCGACGACAATGGCCGGGCGCTGATCCAGCCGATCGCGACCGGCCAGAACCCCAGCTATGCCTTCGACTATGCGGCGAGCCGCGCGGAGGAGATTCGCGACATGATGTTCGTCAATCTTTTCCAGACGCTGGTGCAGAACCCGCAGATGACCGCCACCGAGGCGCTGATCCGCCAGGAGGAGAAGGCGCGCTGCTCGGGCCGTCGGGTTCGATCATCCAGGCCGGCTTTGCCGCAAATCTCGACCGCGAGCTTTCGATCCTGGAAGACAAGGGCCTCTATGACGAGGACAGCCGCTTCGCGCCGCCGGAGAGTCTTGCCGGCAAGACGGTGCGGCCGACCTTCACCGGCCCGCTCGACGTGCTGCGCCGCTCGGCCGAAGCCCGCGACACCATCCAGGTGGTGACGACCGCCATGCAGATGGCGCAGTTCGATCCCGGCATCATGGACAATATCGACGGCGACGAGGCGCTCCGCGTCGTGCAGAGCGCCGGCCGCAGCCCGCAGCGCATTTTTCGACGCAAGGACGAGGTCGAGGGCCTGCGTGGAGCCAGGGCGCAAGCGCAACAAGCGCAGGCCGGCCTGGCCGCGATCGCCACCGCCGGCAAGGTGGCGAAGGACGCCGTTCCGGCGGCAGTGCAAGCGCGCGACAGCGGCCTGCTCGACAGCCTGCAGGCGATGATGCAGGGCGGCCAAGGCGGCGCGGCTGCCGGTGGCGCGGCTGGTGCTCCTGCCGCTGCTCAAGGCGCGATGCCTGCCGGCGCCGCCAATGGTGGCGCATGAGCCGCAAACGCTTTGCCCGCCCATCCGACGCCGGCGGCCCCTTGGCCGCGCGCGCGGCGCTGACCAAAGCCTATCGCCGCGCCTTTTCCGGCGAGGACGGCGAGATGGTGCTCGCCGACCTCACCGCCACCACCGGCTATTATCGCCGCCCGTCCTACGGCGACTGGCTGGCGCGCACCAAGACGCCCGAGGGCTTCGAACTGCACAGTGCGCTGAGCAACGCGCGCGCCGAAGTGGTGCAGCACATCATGGGTTTTCTGATGCTGGAAGATGGCGAGCTCGCCGCACTCGAAAAGGCGGCGCGGGCCGAGGAGAGATGAGGCGCTAGAACTGCCAATCTCCGCCCAAGTGGGGGAGATCAGCAGCTTCGCTCCCACCGCCAATTCTGCAGCGTTGGTGATTGGCGAAAGCATGCATGCAGCCAATCTCCCTCCTTGAGGCCCCTTGAGGGGGGAGATGTCCGGCAGGACCGAGGGGGGTGCCTCGCGCCTGCCTGCCGTGATCTGCCACGCCGCGGTCGCGTCAACGCCAGCCCGGTCGCACGAACCACGTCGCGATCCCTCCGCCATCCGGCTCCACCCGAAACTCACCACCCGCACCGCCAACCGGCCGCCATCCCCGGCGGTCCGTCACTGCACGCGTCTCAAAACTGCCTGGGCAGGAAACAGCCAATGGTCCACGTCATTCCTCTCTCCGTCGCCCTGCGCCGGCTCGATACCGGCAGCGCCGTGCAGTACCCCGACTCCTCGCCGGTAGGCGAGGCGGTCCAGCAGCTTGGCGACCGCTGGCAGGCTGCCGCCGAGCGCTACGAGCAGCGCAAGGCGCAGCAGCAGGCCTTCGACACCGAGATCGCCGCCCGCCGGCTGAACGGCGAGATCGCCAAGGCCGAAGCCGATGCCGTGGTCAATGCGCCCGCCGACGGCGCCGGCCTGCACGAAGCCATGTACGGCCAGGTTAATGCGGACACCGGCCAGGTGGTGAAGACCGGCCTGTTCGACACGCTGTTCGGCAATTTTCTGAAGCAGGCGCCGAGCGAACTGCGTGCCGGCCTCGCAGGCCGCAAGGAAGCGTTACGCGAGGCAGGCTCGATACGCTTGGCACTCCAACAGATTCAGCGCCGCAAGCAATATGAGCAGGACCAGGTGTCGGAGGTTCACACCGCCGAGCTCAGCAATATCGCGCGGAGCGATCCGAACGACACCGCCGCCTTCGAAGTCTCCCGCCAAGTCGGTCTCGATCTCATCGCCAAGATGGACCTCGACCCGCAGATCAGGCTGCAGGCCGAAGCCGACTGGCGGGCCAGCACCGCGAAGGCGCGGATGCAGGCCCTGATCGCGCAAGACCCGCGCCGCGCCGCCGAGATGCTCAGCGCGGGGAAGGTGGCGAGTGACGGGATGGGCGAGACGGTGCGTTTGCAGCTTGCTGGCGGTGCTCGGAACGAAACAACGGAAGCAAACAGCCAAAAAACGCCGGATGAAATGGTCGCACAGGCGTTCGGCGAACGGCCGTCGCGGAATGACCCAGCAACCATTCCTCTCGACGCCGTCACCTACCTGAAGCCGGGCGACATCGGCGCGCTGAAGGCTCAGGCGAACAACGCCACCGCGGCTCAGATGGTCAGTGCGAATGCGAGGGTCATGTTTGCCGAGCAGAACGCCCCGGCGGTCATCGCCATCACCGGCAGATACCCCGAGGAAGAGCCGACCGAGCAGGACTTCGTCAAGGTCTACGGCGCCGACCTGGGGCCACAACATTTCGAACAATTTCGGATCAAAACCGGTGTCGCCAAAGCCTACTCCGACATGCATGCGGCGCCGAACCAGGCGATCCATGCAGAGCTTCGCGATTCCGAACCTGGACCGAGCGGTTCGCCGGAACAGCGCAAACGCTACGAGATAAAGGCCGGCGCCGCCCAGCTGATCATGGCCGCCCGCGAAGCCGATCCTGTCGCTTACGTCAGCCAATTGTTTCGCGGCGACGCTCCGGACTGGAGCAAGGTCAAGACGCCTGAGGAATTTCAGGCGGCCGTCAACTGGGCCAGGGCTGCCCAGCAGCATCTGGGTTTCAGCACAGTATTGGCCGTTCCGCAGGAATTCTCGGACAGCCTTGGCGCCAGATATGTCGATGACAGCGTGCCGCTGCAGCAGCGCAACATCGAACTGAGCGACATTCTGAAGGCGGTGCGCGACCCCGAGGCGCGCGTCGCATTGGCCGGACAGGTTTTCCAATCCGCTCTGGCTCGCCTCCGCCAGAACGCGGCGGATGATCCGAAGATCACGCCGGCGGAACTGGAAGCCCAGGCAAAGAACCTCCAGTCCGATCTGATCAACATGGCTGCGCATCCGGCACGCGCGCGGTTCGACGCCGGCCCATGGTGGCAAAAGCCGTTCGCCGCCACGAACGACGTCGTCAGGCTGATGGCCAACGGCGCAACTTTCGAACAGGCCGACAAGTTCGCTGCCGGGATGAACTGGCTTTTCTCCGACAAGAGCTACGACGAGCTGCTGGCGGCCAAGCAAGCCGAAACCGAAGACGCCGAGGACCGTGCCGGATCGGCTGCCATAGGCGCAAACCTGCTCGGCGCTTTCGTCACCGGCCATGGTCTTCAGAGCGTCGGCCTTACCTTCACCGGAAGATTCGGAGCTGAGGCTCTCAAGGGCGTGCCGGGCCTGTTCGCGCGAAGCGCGACCGCAGCCGCCGACGGCGCCATGCTCAGTGGCATCGACGCCGCGCTCAACGGGCGGGACATCGTGCGGGAAATGGGCTCCGGCGCGATTTTGGGTGCCGGTGGAAATGCGCTCGCCGAGGGGATTAGTGCGGCAGCCGGGTCGTGGCAAGGCTCACTGGTGGCCAAACCGAGGTCCCGTCCAATGCAGCGCTGGAGGCTCCGGCTCCTTCAGCTTCCGAGAGCATCACAGCGCCTCCAGAGGTCGAGGCCGGAGGTACTATCGCCGGCGTCGATGAATCTACTGCCGGCCACGATCTCCATCTCTACTACATGCCTGAATGGGATGCCACGCAACGGGCTGCGGCGGATCTCAAAGTTAAGATATTGACCGAAGCCGACACTGTGGTTAGCCGTGCTGTGCGGCTGTTTGGATCGGCGCGTAGGAGGTTTATAGCCGCTGGCAACCAGGTTCTTGCCGGCAGCCATGTGGACCACCGAGTCGATTTGCAGCTTGGAGGTTCAGATACAATCGACAATATGGCTCTGCTTGACGCCAGCGTTAACACAAGTCTCGGGTCTCAAATCAATAACTTGATTAAGAATCTGCCAAAGGGAACTAAAATCAACAAGGTAACTATTGGAGATCGTGATGTTCGAGATATTCCAAAAAAACTTCGAGGTAGATAGCAGGGTCCCGGCGGATTCTGGTAATTCTTCGCTGGACACAAAGGTGGCCGGGCTGAATGAGTTGCTCGCGACCTTCGGCGGCGCGACGTTCCGTCATGGCTTGTATCGAATAATGCGGGCGCAGGACGTCGCGCGATGGAACGCAAGAGTATTGTTGGGCTTCCCCGAATTCTCCGGTCGGATAACTTGCTTTGGCTATGACTGGCAAGGCTCGGCCTTTGCGGTCGACACCGGAAGGCTTGAGCAGGGCGAGCCAGGCGTTTTGATGTTCGAACCGCATACGGCGGAAGCTTTGCAGATACCGTCCAATATCAAGACTTTCCACGACGTCGAGCTCGTGGAGGAGGACGGTGCCGCCTTGGTCCCCGACGGATACGCAGCATGGCGTGAGAGCGGTGGGGCCGAACCGAATTACCAACAATGCGTAGGTTACAAGAAACCGCTGTTTCTGGGAGGTGAGGACACGATCGACAATTTCGAGTTGTCGGACTTGGATGTCTATTGGCACATCATGGGCCAAATCATCGCCAAGGTGAAGGGACTGCCGCCCGGAACACCAGTGCGCGTGTAGGCTTGACCCCGGGGGGTGGCATGCACGAGGCACCAAGCGCAACCCACAAGCAGACCGTGATAGATACACATAATCATGTTCACCCACAAACCGTGAGGTTGCGTACAACTAAAAATGCAGGTACGGTGACTGAATGCAAGCGAGAGTTGCTAAAGGGCGTAAAATCTGAATAGGCAGAAGAAAGGTATTCGCTGGCCTCTTAGAAACTTTCGAAGCTATCCGCACTTAGACAAAGGGGGATTATATGGGTGCAGGGTCTGCCGCGATGCTGCTCGGGGCGCTCGTTCCGACGTTTTTGCTGAGCCGATTATTGCTATGGGTTACAAAGAGTTGGAACGGTGGCGTGCTGCGCCTGTTGCTGGTGCATATCATTTGCGGCGCGCTCGCCCTTGTCGCCTCTGCTTACGGCTACTCGCATAACGGGGCGCCGGATTGGTCTCACAGCCCGGTCTATAGTATTGCTCAGTTGATCTGGCTGATTGTGGATTTTGTTCGCGGCCGCCGGCAGAGCCAGCCTGCGAGCTGATGGCCCTTAGCGTCGCCTTCGCTTCGCCGTTTCAGCGCTCGATAGTGCCAGCATCTCAGACCTTGGCGCAGCCCCTCATCCGCCCCTTCGGGGCACCTTCTCCCCGTGAAACGGGGAGAAGGGAAGACCGAAACGATCAATAATCGCCGTTATAGTACCGGTCGTCGCAAGGCGCGGTGTAGATGCGGCCGTAGCGGTCCTGGTAGCGGCAGAGCTGCTCGCCGCGGCGCTGCGGCGTCGTGGCCGAGCCGACGACGGCGCCGAGCAGCGCGCCGCTCGCCGCACCGATGACGGTGCTCTTGGTGTTGCCGCCGATCGCCTGGCCGACCAGCGCGCCGCCGGCGCCGCCGATCAACGCGCCGGTGGTGGCCCGCTGCTGACCCTCGGTCTGCGTCTCGCATCCGGCAAGCGCCGCGGTCATGAGCACCGCCAGAATAGCCTTCTTGATGATCATCTCTAGAACTCCTCTGAAGCCCCGGGACTGACGACAGGGGCGAACGAAGCTGAACTGCGGTCGCATTGCGGCGGAACGGCGGCGGCACCCGCTCACGAAGTGAGTCAGGGTTTCCCGGCTGTTGAAGTTCATGGTTTCCAAACCGGAAATGTTAATGGCAAACAGTAAGATAGCGACGCTCTCTGAATCAGATTGCGAGGCTGCTACGCGGCTTCGTTCCGCATCGCCTGCTTGGCCGCGACGGTCAAAAACCCGGAGCGGCTGTAGCCGTGGCGCTCGGCATAGCGGTCGATTTCGCTGAGCACATCCTCGGGAATTGTAACATTGACACGCACCACCCTAGCCTCCTCGGTCTTGAGCGTGACTAGGATGGCAACACCCGTGCGATTGTTCTTATCGATCATCACGTCCTCGAGGGATGACGGCTCGGGAATGGCCTGGCCATCCTCGACAAGGCCATCGACATGGAAGGCAAGCGCCTCCTCGGCCAGCATGCGGGCCTCGTCGAGGCTTGTTCCAGCCGTGATCACGCCGGGGAAATCAGGGAACGAGACGCCGAAATCGCTGTCGGCGTCCTTGTGGATCAGGCCGATATAGTGTCGCATATTTCTACCTCAGCTTCAGCCAGACTGTTTCTCGATGGATTTCAATGTGCCGATCGGAATGTCGCGCTTGGGGTGCGGCACCGTCACGCGGCCCGGTTTGGTGCGGTGCTTGAGCTGGGCGTGACTGCCCCTTGCGAGCCACCTCGAACCAGCCGTCAGCCTGTAATCTAGCGATAACGTCGGCACTCTTCATGTTGTGTATTGATACACACAATTCAAGAGTGCGTCCAGAGTCTGCGCAGGATGCCCAATCGGCGTTCGCCCTTCGTGTTCGGAAAGCCAAGCAATTGGCTTTCCGTCCGCTGCGCGGACCACGCCTCACCCCCAGGAATGGAGACATGAGATGACCCGAGGACTACCCCGGACCCTTGCGCGCGCCGCCGCCCGCGAGGCCGGCCTTGCCCCGCCGAAGGTCGGCCTGAAGGCCGCGACCAGCGGGCAGGGCGGAGCTTACCGCACCGTCTTCAGCTTCGCCGGCATGCAGGTGCCGGTCGCCGATGCGCTGGCCTATGCGAGCCAGAAGATCTTCGACTTCGCCGACGGCAAGGTGCGCATAAAGGGCGGCACGGCGAGGCTGCAGTTTGCGGTGCTCACTGCCCGCGCCTCGACCATCAACGACAATGCGGCTTTGACCTGGTCGCTGGGCTCAGCGGCCGCGTCCAGCGCCACGCTTTCCGGCACCATGGTCAATGTGCTGGCATCCACCGCCCGCACGCTGGACGGCGTGGGCACCGCGGTCTCCACGGCCTCCACCGCCGACATCGCCGCCGCCGCGACGCTCGACGGCACAACGACGCCGGTCGACCTATATCTCAACCTGGCGTTTGCCACGGGCACCGATATCGACGCCGATGGCACCCTCGCGGTGACGGGGACGATCACGCTGCTGTGGGAGAACTGGGGGGATAACGCGTAGGCGCACGAACTGCTGATCTCCCCCCTCGTGGGGGAGATGCCCGGTAGGGCAGAGAGGGGCGCTGTCCCGCCGACCTTGCCGTTGACCGTATCTGAATTCATGCAAACAAACGCGACGTTGCGTTCCTTCGCGCCCCCCTCTGGCCTGCCGGCCATCTCCCCCACCTGTGGGAAGATTGGCAGCTTCAGCGCCGGCGCTCCTTCTGGAACTCTGAACAAAGGAATTTAACTCATGACAGATCTGGCAGAGGCCGGGTCCGTGGCTTCGCGGCCGGCGGGCAACCTGGCGACGCCTCCGGCTTCCGGGGACAACGGGTCCGCCCCGACGGCCGGCAAAAGTTGGTTTGACGGTCTTTCCGAAGGCAACCGCAAGCTCGCTGAAGCCAAGGGCTGGACCAAGGCTGAAAGCCTCGATCGGGTTTTCACATCCTATGCGGAGCTGGACCGCCAGCAGGGCGAAAGCCTGCGCGTTCCCGGCAAGGACGCACCGAAGGAGGAATGGGACAGGTTCCATTCGAGACTCCCGGAGGCGATGCGTCCACTGACCTCGGCCGAGAAGGTCGAATACCGGCGGCCCGACAACCTGCCGGAAAACTTCGCCTATTCGGACGAACTCGCCAATGCCTCGAAGGCCTGGGCGGTCGAAGCGGGTGCAAGCCCCAGAACCGCGCAGGCCTATCACGACCGCTTCGTCGGCTACATGGCCGAGCAGGCCGCTGCCCAGCAGGCGGCACTTTCCCGCTCGGTCGAAGCCACCCACGACGAGCTGGTGCGCGACTGGGGGCCGACCGACAGCGACGGCTTTCGCCAGAAGCTGGAGGTCGCGAACCGGGCGATGAAGAAGCTCGGCCTGGTCAACGCCTACAAGCAGAAGGGCATCCTTCTGCCGGACGGCGCGCTGACCGATCCGCAGATCGCCCGGGCCTTCCACGCCATCGGCGAGGCGATGTTCCGCGAAGACACGATCGACGCCGACGGAGCGCCCAGGGGCCAGAACCCCTTCCGGCGCAACGCCGCCGGCGAGCGCAACATTTCGGCCATCTCCGCCCTTGTCAAAAGCGACCCTCAACGCGCCCGGCGGCTGGCCCGCGAGGCCGGTGAGAATCCCGACCTCTGGATGCCCAGCAACCCTCTCTGAAACCGCCTCATCAAACCTGAAGGAAAGAAAGAATGGCAGACGCCTATACCCGCATCGCGGACGCGATCGTTCCGTCCGTCTATGCCCAATACTCGTTCGAGGAGCACGTCCAGTCGCTCGAAATCTACCAGGCCGGGATCCTGTTCTCCGACCCGGCCATTTCCTCGAAACTCTCGATGGGCGGCCGCTCCGTCGACATGCCCGGCTGGAAGGATCTCGGCAACGATCCGTCGGAGCCGGTCAATGACGATCCGGCCGACTCGATCGAGATGAAGAAGATCGGCTCGCGCCGCGAGGTCGCCGCCCGCAACGTGCGAGCCCAGGCCTGGGGCGTTCCGGACCTGACCGCGATCCTTGCCGGCGACGACCCGCAGAAGCTGATCGTGCGCCGCCAGACCGAATACTGGCAGCGCGCCAACAAGCTGACCCTGCTCGGCATCCTGAAGGGCGTGCTCGCCGACAACGTCGCCAATGACGGCGGCGACTTGGTGCGCACCACCGGCGCCTCGATCGTCGACACCGACATCATCGAGGCGGCGTACCTCATGGGCGACCGCGCCGATAAGTTCCGCACCATCTGGATGCATTCCAAGCAGATGAAGGCCCTCAAGCTCGCCGACCTCATCGACTATGTGCCGTCCTCGGAGCAGGGCGGGCCGCTGATCCCCTATTACATGGGCCTGCGCTGCGTGGTCGACGACGACATCCCGGTCGCGGCCGGCGTCTACACGGCGTTCATGTTCAAGGACAAGGCGATCCTGTGGAACGAGCTGCCGGTGAACTCTGAAGGCGGTCCGCTAGAGTTCGACCGCAAGCCGCGCCAGGGCCATGGCGGCGGCGTCACTGAAATGGTGGGTCGCCGGCATTTCGTGGCGCATGTCCCGGGCACGCGCTTTCTCGACGCCTCGACCGCCGGCGAGTTCGCCACCGACGCCGAGCTGGCGCTGGCCGCGAACTGGGACCGCACCGCCTCCAGCGTGAAGAACATGAGCTTCATCGCGCTGAAGACGACGGAGGCGTAACGACCTTTCGACCGCTTGGCGGGGAGGCAATGCTCCGCCAAGCTGGCCGCTTGGTCAGCGCTCACAGCAACGATCGTTCTCGAACGATTACCGATGTGCCGACAGCAACCTCTGACTGCAAAAATTCGGTTGTGTTGCGCAAAAACACATCAACGCTCGGTGGCCGCTGATAGGTTGGGAGTCGGGTTTCACTTTGGGGTTTCGATGCGCTCACTTTCCTTCTTGTTTGCCGGTTTGCTGGCTTTGTTGACCGGGTCCGCAATGGCCGCCGATGCGGTGGCGGGCGCTCCGGCGGAAAGCATCAACTGGTCGGGTGCCTATCTCGGCGGCGTCGCCGGCTACGGCTGGAAGTCCGACAGCTATCATTACTCTGGTAGCTCGGTCGACTTCGATTCCAACGGCTTTGTTGGCGGGTTGACTGCCGGCTACAACTGGCAGCAGGGTCAGTTTGTTTTCGGTGCGGAAGCCGATATCAGCTACGCCGATATGAACGGCAGCGTACTAGAGATTCCCTTCGTGCCCCCGTGCGGCGTCCCAGGCCAAGGGTGCACGGCCAAGGTCGACTGGTTCGGCACCGGCCGCGCTCGCGTAGGCTATGCCTTCGAGAATTTTCTTCCCTACGCCACCGGTGGCCTTGCAGTCGGTCACGTGAAGGGATCGGCCGATCTCGGCGCATGCGGTGCTAGTCCGACTTGCGATTTCAGCGACACACGTTGGGGCTGGACCGCTGGCGCCGGCGTAGAATGGGCGATGAATCAGCAGGTTTCGTTCAAGGCCGAATATTTGCATGTCGACCTTGGCCGGCCGTCCTTCTCGACCAGCAATCCGCCGGATCCGTCGACTGACCGCATCGACTTCGACACCGTCCGCATCGGTATCAACTATCATTTCTAGGGTCCTGACTGGCTTCGGCCGAGCTGCCGCAAACATAGGGGAATTCGCTGGCTGCCTGAGGCGTCAGCGTTCCTGGCTCCGCCCGGGCAGGACGCCGTAAAGCGCCGACACGCTGACATTCCGCACGCAATCCAAGCCGCCAGTGGCGGCTTTTTTCATGCCCGGAGTTCCCCATGACTTTTGCTCGACCAAGCCGGACGAGGCGCTGACCCATGGCCATCACCCCGCTCGACATCGCCAACATGGCTTTGGCAGTCCTTGACGAGGCGCCGATCGACAGCCTTGACCAGGACGTCAAGGCGGCCCGCCTGCTCAACCTGCATTTCGACCTCACCCGCGAGGGCGAGCTGGCGAAACATGCCTGGGTGTTCGCCATCCTTTCGGCCTTGGTGCCGGGCTCGGATTCAGGAAGCGGCGACTGCACGCTGAACTATGCCTACGAGTTGCCGGCCGACTGCATCCGCCCGCTACCGCTGACCGACACCGGCGAGCCGGTCGGCGTGCCGATTTCCTGGCGCCAGGAGGCGGGGCTGGTCTATTCCGATCAGCCGGGACCGCTGACGATCCGCTACATCGCCAACCTCACCGATCCGAACGACTGGGACGCGCTGTTCACCGAAGTGCTGGTGGCGGCTTTGGCCATCAAGGTCGCGCATCCGCTGACCCATAAGGCGGGCATGATCGACATTGCCCGCGCCGCCTATGATCGCGCCCTCGACGCCGCCTTTTCGGCCAACGCCATCCAGCGCGGCGGCCGGCTCTACACCGGCGGCTGGGCAACCCAGCGCGGCGATTTGAGGAGCTTTCGTTAAATGACAGCGCTCTATCCGGTCCAAGACGTCTTCACCCGCGGCGAGATCTCGCCCAGGCTCCATTCCCGCGCTTCGCTTGACCTTTACCGGGCGGCGCTCGCCAAATGCGAGAATTTCGTCACCTTGCCGCATGGCGGCATCCGCGCCCGCGGCGGCACCTATTTCGTCGCCGAGGTGAAGAACTCGGCCAAGAAGACGCGCGGCATTCCATTCATCTTTTCCTCCGACCAGGCCTACTGCCTGGAATTCGGCGACCTCTATATCCGCGTCTATGCCTATGGCGCGCGGGTCGGCACGGTCGAGATCGCCTCGCCCTATCTGGAGGCAGACCTCTTCGAGCTCGCCTATGTGCAGTCGGCCGACCAGATGTGGATCACCCATCGCGACTATCCGCCCAAGGTGTTGACCCGCACCGCGCACACCGTGTGGACGCTCGAGGACTTCGAGTTCCTCGACGGTCCCTATGACGACATCAACGATACCGCCACGACGCTGACGCTTTCCGACACCGGCCACCTGACGCCCAAGATGACCTCGAACACGACGCCAGCCGGCACCGTCTCCGCTACCGCGGCAAGCGCCGACGACTTCAAGATGTTCGACCGTGACAAGACCCAGCATCTCATCTTGTCTGGCGGCGGCGACGGCTTCATCCGCTACCGCACCGCCGGCGGCGCTCAGCGGGTCGTTGACGCCTACTGGCTGACCGCCTCGAGCAAGGCGACCCAGGCTTACGACTTCTTCACCGCTTGGGAGGTCCAGGGATCGAATGACGGCGTTTCCTGGACCACGCTCGATACCCGTACCGGCGAGCTCGGCTGGGGTAATGGCGAGACGCGCTTCTACGATTTCCCCAACAAGTCCGCCTTCGAATACCATCAGCTGGTGTTCAGCGGCGGCGGCGGCGACGATGCGACCAATTCGATCGCCGCGGAGCTTGCCTTTCATGTCGCGGCTTCCGACCAGACGCCGTTCGATCTCACCGCATCCGGCACGGCCGGCATCAACGGCGGCGCCGGGTTCCAGGCCACCGATGTCGGCCGCGCCATCCGGCTGCTCGGCTCCGACGGCGTATGGCGCTGGGCCAAGATCACCAGCCGCACCAGCACCACCGTGGTGAAGATCGTAATCTACGGCCATGCCCTGCCGAACACCAACCCGATCACCCGCTGGCGGCTCGGGACCTTCGTGCCGGGCAAATATGTCGAGTCCGGCTCGCTCTATGAGGAGCGCCTGGCCTTCAGCCGGCGCTTTTCCGTCTATGCATCGGCCACCGGCGACTTCGACAATTTCGCGCTCGGCGAGAAGGACGACGACGCGCTGGAATTCGTCCAGGCCGGCGGCGGCCAGGCCAACGACATATTGTGGATCGCCGATTCCGACGGCGCGCTGCTGATCGGCACCTCCGGCGGCATCCGCGCCCTGTCGGGCTCTGGCATCGACGAGGCGCTGACGCCGTCCTCCTTCAAGAACCGTCGCTCGCGCACTTTCGGCTGCGCCCGCATCCGACCGGTCGATGCCGGGCAATCTTTCCTCTATGTCACGCGTTCGCGCCGGGCGATCGCCGAGCTGACCCAGGTGCAGACCAGCCGATATCAGTCCGAAGACATCGGCCAGATATCCGAGCACATTCCGAAGCAGGGCGTGGTCGAGCTCGCCTACCAGACCGACCCCGACCCGATCCTGTGGTTCCCCCTCGATAATGGTGAGCTGGGGGGCTACACGCACCAGCCGAGCCAGGAAGTCCGCGGCATGCACCGCCATCGTCTCGGCGGGACCTTCTCGGGCTCCGATTGGGCGATGGTCGAAAGCGCGGTGGTGACGCCGGGTCAAAACGGCGTCGACGACATCTGGCTGTTCGTCAAGCGCACCATCGGCGGCCTGACGAAACGCTACATCGAGGTGATGCAGGCGCCCTTCGAATACGGAGAGCTCGCGGACGCTTTCCAGGTCGACTGCGGGCTGACCTACTCAGGGGGCCCGGTCAACGTCGTCTCCGGCCTCGGCCATCTCAACGGCCAGAAAGTCGACGTGCTGGGCGACGGCATCGTCGCCTCCGGTCAGGTGACGCTGCCCTCCGGCGCCACCGCCGCGAAATGGCAAGTCGGGCTGCCTTTCCAGTCGCAGGCCGATACGCTGGAGCTCGATGTCGGCGGCCAGGACGGCTCGCTCCTCGGTCGCCGCAAGAAGGTGGCGCAGGCGATCCTGTCGCTGCTCGAGACCGACACGACGGGACTTGAGGTGCAGTCCTTCATCCGCGGCCGCTGGGAGGCCGTGCGCATGCCCTCGGTCGTCGCGCCCGACGGCAAGGCGAAGCTCTACACCGGCAATGTCGAAGTGCCGATCGACGACAGCTGGGAAGGGCAGGGCAAGGTGAGGATCCGCCACGTCAACCCGACGCCCTGCACGATCCGGGCGTTCACACCGGTGTTCGACGCGGAGCCGTAAGCGATGTTGCTGCCGCAATAGCCCAACGCCGAGTTCCCGCGCACCCCCTTTGGCCTGCCGGCCATCTCCCCCGCAAGGGGGGAGATCAGCTGGCGTCTTTGCTTTCGCCAATTGCCGACCTTGCAAGTGACAGTACATCGCCCGAACTGCCAATCTCCCCCCTTGCGGGGGAGATGTCCGGCAGGACAGAGGGGGGTGCTGTCCCGCCGGCCTCTCCGTCCACCAAGGAACCCACACATGACACCCCATGCCGAAGCTCTCGGCAGGGCGCGGACGGCTGCGGATTTCGCCGCCGTCATCGCTCTGCTCGACACCGACCTCAGCGAAGCCGTCGCCAGCCGCCAAGGCCTGAAGCAGGCGGAAGACCGCGCCATTTTCGGCGACGGCGATCTTGCCGCCGCGCGCGCCGCGCTCGACGATTGCAACGACACGATCGCGATACTGGAAAGAGCAATCGCCGCCGCCGGCGACCGCCGCGCCACTGCGGCTCAAACCGAAGCCCGCGCCGACATCGAGGCGCTCAGCGAGGAGATCGAAGGCAAGGCGGCGCTGCTCGGCGCGCGCTGGCGCGCCGCCCGCCGGCTGGTCGAGGAACTGCGCGAGGAGCTGTTCGAGGCCGACGCGCTGTCGCGGGCGATTGCCACCGCCAACGGCCTGTTCTACGCCGCCGGCCTGCCGAGCCGGAGGGTGAGCCTGGCCGCCGCCCGCCGCGCCGCCATGGCCGGTCCGCGCGCGGCCGCGCCAGCGCGCCTCAGCCGCGCCGGCCTGGCGGCCGACCGGCTGCTTCTTTCGCTGATCAGCTCCGGCGGCGCGCTCGACGCGCGTCCGGGGCTCCGCGCGCCCGTCGCCGGCTCAACCAAGAAACCCAAGCGAGGCTGAACCATGTGCACATTAGCGCTACTCGGCACGGCCATTTCGGTCGGCGGCGCCCTGATGCAGGGCGTCCAGCAGCAGCAAATGGCCAACTACCAGGCCAAGGCCTATGAGCAGCAGGCGCAGGCCGACGCGCAAAGCGCCGCCTTCGAGCGGAGCCAGGAGCGCCACAAGCAGGACCTGCTCGAAGCCCAGGCGCGCGCCCAGGCCGGCGCCTCGGGCGTCGGCATTGCCGGTTCGCCGACCGAAGTGCTGGCGGCCAACGCTCGGCAGGGGCAGGTCGACCTCGATGCGATGTTGTACGGCTCGCGGCTGCGCCAGAACAATCTCAACACCCAGGCCGCCATCTCGCGCTTCCAAGGCAAGCAGGCGATGACCGCCTCGATCTTCAACGCTGGCAGCAGCCTCATCGGCGGCCTCTCCAAAATCTACGACCCGACCAAGAATCCGAGTTCCGGCAGCCTGCAGTCGGGCAACGCCGTGATCGTCGGCGCCTCCCCCTTTTCCAGAGCAAGTTGGGCAGGGAACACCTGAATGGTACACATCATTCCTCTTTCCGTCGCCCAGCGCCGGCTCGATACCGGCAATGGGGTGCAATATCCCCAGGGCTCGCCGATCGGCGGCGCCATGCAAGGGTTGGGCGATCACCTCTCCGCCGTCGCCGAGCGCTACCAGCAGATGAAGGAACAGCAGGAGGCGTTCGATGCCGAAATGGCGCGCCGCCGGTTCGACGGCGAGAATCGCGCAGGCCGAAGACGAGGCGACGGCGAACGCGCCGGCCGATGGCAGCGGCCTGCATGAGGCCATGTATGGCCAGGCCGATCCGCACAATGGCCGAGTAGTGAAGACTGGCCTGTTCGACAGGCTGTTCGCCGCTGCCTTGCCGAACATGCCAGAGAGCCAGCGCGCCGCGCGGCCCAGAGAGAGAAAGGCATAGCCAACCGAACACGCCGCGAAGCAATAGTCGACCCCATGGGGCTTCTCGATTTGGCTAAGACAAGTCGACCTAGGTCGTTCAGGGTCGAAAGCAGAGCTCACTAACTACATCCCCACAGATCAAGAATGGCTAGGGCGACTATTCGCGGGAGACAGTGAGCGAGGAAGCCTATGGCGTCTTCTCGCGCAAAAGCTTGTGGGCTCAGATGGGCTTGGCGAGGACAGCGTTTCGGTAGCTGATATCACCCCGCTGGGGGCGTCGTTTGCGCTCGAAAAGGCGGGCAATGCGGCGCTGGAGGGTAACTACAGCGAAGCATTGCTTGATGCCTTCGGAGCCATTCCTGGCGAGCGGTTGGCCGCCTCTGGCCTGAAGGGACTGGTAAGGCCGCGAAACAAAGGGGTGAGAAGCTCTCGATTTCCCTCGGGCGGCCCGGCGATCTAGCTGAGGCGGGCGAGGCACTTATTCACGGTGTAGATGCCGAAACCCTCCGACGCCAACAAGGGCTTGCTCGCTTTGCATTTTAACCAGTCCCGCGGTCCAAGCGCGCATTGGACAAATGCAATGCTCGGGGCAATGCTTGCCAGAGATCCGGTGCGAGTCAAATATGCGGGAGCTGCAGTAGGATGGGAGGAATCAAAAAACCATCGCAAGACCTTTTTTGGTCGGAATGCTACCTAAATGCAAGTGACTACGTGGTTCACCATAGCGTTGAGCAGCAGGTTATCGAAAAGTATCCAGGGTTATTTACTGAGCAGGAAATATATTCGAATGAGAATCTTCGAGGAATTCGCGGAGAATTTGATACAAATTTGCACCAGAAGGTAATTAAAAGCGAGTGGATGGATTTTTATCGATCTCATCCAACCGCCACTCGTCAGCAGATAATTGATAAAGCCACCGAAATCGACAAAAAGTACGGGCATCTTTTCGACCCACCAATAGGTGAATGATGGAATATTTTTACGTAGATCCCGTTACCGCTGGCGGAATGGATCGCGGAACTGTTATGGACAGAAGCTTGCATCCGCCGATCGTCAGCAAGCTCGTCTACCAGATCGATGGCTGGCCGGGCGATGTTCTGATAGAAAGCTTTCCTTGCTTTCTTGTGACAGAAGAGGCCAAGCGCGCCCTGCTAAAAGCCGGCTTCTCCGGTGCTAGATTCGCAGACGTCGAAATCACAATCTCCGACAATTTTCGCGACGTCTTTTCCAGCGTAAAGCTCCCGCCGCTTGTCTGGCTGCAGGTTGATGGAAAGGCAGGTCGTGACGACTTCGGCATCGCCTCGAATCTCCACCTCGTCATGTCGGAGCGCATCCTGGACGTTCTGGATGAACTGGGGCTTCCTTTGGCCAGCTTCAAACCGTTCGACGAATAGAGCACAGCTGGGCGGAGGATATGATCCGCCTCAAAACTGACTAGCCACTATTTGGGTCTGTCTCCGGTCAGTCGATAGAAAATAGTGCAGTGTCACCGTAATTCCTCCTATAGGTGATTAATGAAATACTTCTACGTAGAGCCGATTGTTATGGGCGAACTGGATGAGGGTACTGTGATGGACGTAAGTGTGCATCCGCCGATCGTCAACAAGCTTGTGTTTCAAGTCGACGGCTGGCCCGGCGATGTTCTCGTAGCAAGCTTTCCTTGCTTTCTTATCACGGAGGAGGCCAAATTCGCGTTGCAGCAGGCCGGTTTCTCCGGTGCGACATTCGCTGACGTCAAAATCACAATTTCCGACAATTTTCGTGACGTTTATTCCGACATTAAGATTCCGCCTCTTGTCTGGCTAAAGATAGAGGGAGAGGCTGGCCACTCCGACTTCGGTATTGCCTCGGATCTGCGACTCGTCATGTCGGAGCGTATCCTGGACGTTCTGGATGCACTGGGTCTTCCTATGGCTAGCTTCAAACCGTTCGACGATCGAAGTGGGCACACTGACCTAGGCAGAGAATGATGCGCCGCAAAGCCGATTCGTAACCATTTGAGGTGCCTTCGGTCGGTCGCATAGAAATAATGCACTGTCACCGTAGTTCCGGTTCTCCGACCGAAGTGCTGGCGGCCAACGCCCGGCAGGGGCAGGTCGACCTCGATGCGATGTTGTACGACTCGCGGCTGCGCCAGAACAATCTCAACACCCAGGCCGCCATTTCGCGCTTCCAGGAGCGCTGGCACCGCTGGCGGGGCGGCTGGAGCGGGCGCAATTTTGGATTCAGATGGCTCGGATACCGAGCGCGGACAGGCTCAATGAAGCTGTTGGCGAAAATCGCGGTGACAAAGAGCTGATTCCGGTGCGGCTACAAATCTAGCCGCGCGCTAATCCCGATCTTTTCAAGCCTCGCTTTCGCGGGGCTTTTTCATGGAGCAAGCCTTATGGCCCGACCTGCAACTGCCGCCGTTCGCCTGTTGACCGGCGAACGCGAACCCGCGCGCCTGGCGACGATCGCGAACATCACCCTTTACGGCCTGCAGACCATTGATGGCGTGGCGGCCGAAGTCGGCGACCGCGTACTGGTCAAGGACCAGGCCGACCAGACCGAGAACGGCATCTACACGGCGAGCGAGGGCCAGTGGTTCCGCGCCGCCGACGCCCGCACGGCGCGCACGATGCAGAAGGGCACGACCGTGCATGTGCAGGAGGGGACGGTCTCGGCCGATCGGGTCTATGCCTTCGAGACGCTGGATCCGGCGATCGGCGCCGATCCGATCACGCTGAGCTTCTATCTGTCGCAGGACACGCTCGGCGACGCCGTGAACGCAGCGAACGCCGCTGCGGCGAGCGCTGCCGCGGCGCTCACCTCAAAGAATGCCGCCGCCACCAGCGCCACCAATGCGGCTGGCTCGGCCACGGCCGCCTCCGGCTCGGCCACCGCCGCGTCCACTTCCGCCACCAATGCCGCGACCAGCGCCACCAATGCCGGCAATTCGGCGACGGCAGCGGCCGGCTCCGCGTCCGCTGCTTCCGGTTCGGCGACCGGCGCCGGCACCTCGGCAAGTGCCGCCGCCGGCTCGGCAACGGCCGCGTCGGGCTCGGCAAGCGCCGCTGCCAGCTCGGCGACCAATGCGACGACCTCGGCCACCAACGCGGCGGCGAGCGCCGCCGCCGCGGCCAACGCCGTGGCGGCACTTGGCTACACCTTTTCCCCTAGCACCGCCGATGCCGACCCCGGCAACGGCACGCTGCGGCTGAACAATGTCAGCGCCGCCTCGGCCACAGCCGCCTATATCGACAACCTCGATTCCAGCGGCGCCACGGTGAGCGGCATCCTGGATACGTTCGACGACAGCACCAACCCGATCAAGGGCCAGCTCTCGCTGCGCTCAAAGGCGTCAGCGGCAATCGCCTATGTCTACAGCGTCACCGGCTCGGTGGTGGACGGCGGCGGCTATCGCAAACTGACGCTCGCCTATGTCAGTGGCGCCGGCACCTTGCCCACGACCGCCGACGGCATCTGGCTGATCTTCATCCGCGCCGGCGACAAAGGCGCGGATGGCCTTGGCAGTGGTGATTTTTCCGGGCCGGCGAGTTCGGTGACCGACAATATCGTGACGTTCGCCGGCACGACGGGGAAGGCGGGCAAGGACAGTGGGGTGGCGGTGGCGAGCCTCGTCGCCGGACCGGCCTCCGCCACGGCAGACAACGTCGCCACCTTCAACGGCACGACGGGGAAGGTGGTGAAGGACAGCGGCGTGGCGGTGTCGAGCCTTGCGCCGAAGGCAAGCCCGACGTTTACGGGCACGCCTTCGGCGCCGACGGCGGCGGCTGGAACCAATTCCACTCAGATCGCCACGACGGCCTATGTCGATACGACATTTGCGCCGAAAGCGAGCCCAACGCTCACCGGCACGCCGGCGGCACCGACCGCTGCGCCTGGTACCAACACGACGCAGATCGCGACCACGGGGTTTGTGAAGGCAGCGATCGATGTAGTGCTAGGCGGGGTGTCCGCGGCGTTTGATACGCTGGCGGAGATCGCAGCGGCCATGGTGAGAAAGGATGCCGATACAACGCTGAACGCTGGATATTTTGGCACCGACGTTTCCGACGGCACCAAGTCCAGCGGAATCTACACGCCCTCGCCAGCCGGAGGCAATTTCCGGTCGGCCACCAACAACGGCGCGCACACCCTGGCCGCGCCTTCGGCATCAGGTTCCTATTCCCTGGTGATTGACTACACGAATGGTGCAAGCGCGGGTGCCATCGTCACTTCGGGCTTCACGAAGGTAACCGGAGACGCCTTCACTACTACTTCGGGACAAAAGTTCCGCTTGTTCATTTCAAAGGGACAGGGTGGCACTCATCTACATGTACAGGCGCTCCAATGAGCTTCCCTTTTCCGATTACGACCCCCTCGGTAACGGTCCCTGCGGTCGCTCAGGGGACAGTCCTGAATCAGATAATCACAACCGATGGAACAACCTTTGCGTTCACCGGTCTTACGTCGGGGATCACGGTAGACGCATATCCCATTATAGGGATCATGGCGCGCTCGGGCTCGGTCGCCGATTTTGTGTCACTCGATGTTGGCGGTCAAGACTGCTCGCTGCTTTACAAGCAGTTCAACGGGACAACGGTGCTCGCCTTTTATTCTGCGCCGCGCGGAGCAACTGGAAACGTGAACGTTAATTTCAGCGCCGGGATGGCTCGGGCCGCCTGTTGTGTAATCCCGCTCTTCAATCTCAAAAGCAGCACAACGCCAACAGCGGTCAATACAAGTTCCGCTGACCCAATGAATGCGGCGATCGACTGTCAGGCTGGTGGCTGGATTGGAGGGCTTGCATACAATGGATCAACTGCGGACAGCATTTCGTGGACTAATCTCACCGAGAAGTTTGATGTCCAGCCTGAAAGTGTCTCGTGCTTCAGTTGCGCATGCGACATATTCGGCTCAGCGCAAACGGCTAGGGGCGTTACGGCCAACCCCACAAACACAGGGAGCGGGCAACTCCTAATCCTTATGGCTCTCCGATAAGGAAAGACTGCGTAAGAAGAGGCACTTGGTCTTCGCCAGCTCCGATGTGTTCTGCATCGCGGCAAACGCAGCTCGATCAGACCCGAAGCGCTCTCTCGCCCGCTGGCGTTAGCACCATTAGATAACTCGGGCCGAAATCGCCTTCGATATCCGAAAGTTGAACCAAGTCGGCATCCATCAGCCGACGCCACTTACTCCAGTCTTCGTCGCTCCAATTGTTCGTGAACAGAGGAAGCATTTTCAATCGGATAGCTTCCTCAGAGCTGATAACGAGAACTGGGCGTCTACGCTGCCACAGAGCAGCGAAGAGGCCGACAACTAGTGCGGAGAGGCCATAGATCCACATAGGTAAGTCTTACTGCAAAACAATCTTGGGTGAAACCACTGCCTTCCGAGAGAAAAGAAACTCGTAAACCGGCCCGGTGCGGGCGTCCGTATGGCGCTTCATTCGAGCGCGGCTCGTGGGCACCTCAGAGCTGCCACCGCAGCGAGTCGAATCAAGCGGCTGCCTACTAGTGTGTCACACCAATCTCTCCACCGCACACCCCTCAGCCAACCGAACCCCACCCGTCCCCTCGCACTCCGCGCAGCGCACACTCACCCCCGGACACCTGTGCTGATGCGTTCCCGCCGGGCAGCAGTGGCCGTTGGAACTGCGCCATCTCGGGCATTCGAAGATCGTGCCGGTGCCGCCGCAGCCCTGGCACTCGCCCATTTCGGGTAACATCAAACCCATCTTGCCCAACCCCTCGGCGTGAACGCCTCAACCCCACGAACCGGCGGAGCCCAACCGCCGTCTCCTGACATTGCCACACGGCAATTAAGGTTTTTCTAAAGAACTGAATCGGCGCGAACGCAAGTCGCCGGCCGAGCTTTTCCCACCAACCAGCAAGCCAAGGAGCCTCTCATGGACCGCAACTTCGCGCGGGCGCTTGCGCTCGTGCTCAAATCCGAAGGCGGCTGGTCGGACAGAAAAGCTGATCCCGGCGGCGCCACCATGAAGGGCGTCACACTCGCGAACTTCCGCCGCCACGTGAAGGCCGACGCCAGCAAGGCCGATCTGAGGAAGATCACGCACGGCCAGGTGGCCACCGTCTATCGGCGGTTCTACTGGGACGCCGTATCCGGCGCCGAGCTCCCCGACGGCCTCGACTATGCCGTCTTCGACTTCGCCGTGAACAGCGGGCCGGGCAGGGCGGCGAAATACCTCCAGGCAGTGCTCGGCGTCGCCCAGGACGGCCGCATCGGGCCGGCGACGCTCGCCGCGGCCCGGGCGAAACCCGCCGGCGTCGTCATCGACATGCTTTGCGATGCGCGGCTTGCCTTCCTCCAGCGGCTGCCGATCTGGCCGACCTTCGGCAAGGGCTGGCGCGCGCGCGTCGCCTCGGTGCGCTCCGCTGCGCTGCTCATCTCGGCGCAGCCGGAGGCGCCGCGTCAATCCTCGTCGCGAGTTTCGGTCTCTGACGCCGCGCAGCCGGCCATCAACGCCTATGGCGGCGACGGCGCCCCGCCGGCCACACCGCAGGCATCGGCTCGCAAGGCCGCCGCCGTCCTCGCCTCCGTCGCGCTGGCGCTCGGCTCGGCCGCCGCCTGGGCCGCGCATCTGCCCTGCAATCTCTTCGGAGTGTTCTGCCAATGATCGCGGTCATCATCCGCATAGCGCTGCGCTATGGCGCGGGCGTGCTCGTCGCGCGCGGGCTGCTGGGCGCCGGCGACGCCGAGGCGCTCTCGGCCGATCCCGACATCCATATGGCGCTCGAAACCGCCCTCGGCCTGGCGCTCAGCTTCGCCGCCGAGGCCTGGTACGCGCTCGCCCGCAAATTGCACTGGTCGAAATGAGGTAGCAAAATGGTCGAGGTCTTCACCGAACTCGTTCGCCAGGCTTTGCCTTGGGTCATCGGTGCGCTGCTCCTGATCGCGGCGCTCGTCGTGTGGTGGCTGGCATGACGGCGCTCTTGTCCTTCCTCTCGGGCAATCCGGCGATTTTGGGCGTTCTGGCCTCCTTCATTGCCGCACTTGGTTGGGGCTTTCACCAAAGGCTTGCGGGGGCGCGGGCCGAGCGCGACCGGCAGGCGGCCAGCGAGGCGGCAGCCCGCGATATCACTGCCCAGATCGACAACGAAATCGGCGCGCTGCCCGCCGGTGCGGTCAAGAAGGAGCTGAAGTCATGGGCAAGGGACTGATCGCCGCCGCCGTCGTCGCAGCGCTCTGCGGCTGCACCACGGCCAAGGGCGGCTTCTGCGCGGTTGCCTCGCCGTTGCGTCTCTCCGGCAAGGCCGTCGAGACGCTGTCGGACGAGGAGGCGCGTACGCTTCTCGCCCACAACCGCAAGGGCGAAAAACTCTGTGGCTGGAGGCCCTGATGCACGACATCTTCGATCTGCTCGGCGTCAAGGGCCAAGTGGTGGCCGCCGGGCTCGCCGGCGGGGTGCTCAGGGCACTGTCGCGCCATCGCTACAAGTTGCGCGAGATGATCGCCTCGCCGATCTGCGGCGCCTTGGCCGCCGCCTATCTGACGCTCCCCACGGTCGCTTGGGTCGAGGCCAGCGGCCTGCCGATGCCCGACGCCGCCGACGACACCACCACTCTAGCCGCCGCCTTCCTGATCGGCGTCTCGGCCATGTGGATTTCGGACATCGTGTTCGAGGTGGTGGTGCGGCGCTTCAGGCCCGCACCAGAAGAATGAGCGGCGAGGAATGGTAGCCGTTCCGATCGATCCCGACCATTGGCGACATCGGCCGGGAAGAATTCTGCCAATCGCGATGAACCAGTTCGCGTGGTCATGCGACGCATCGGTGCAAATGAACACCCGTGTATCCATGGAGATTTTCGATGACTGCAATCCTTCGCAATGCACTTCTTGCCGCCCTGGCCGTATCCATCCTGGGCGGCTCCGCGATGGCCGGCCAGCAGATCTACGAATGCGCCAACACGCCGACCAACAAGCTGTGGGCCGGCCGCTGCTGCGGCGTCGGCGACGCCAATTGCCTCGGTGGTGAAAGCCATGGCCATGACCGGGGTAATCCCGGCCGGGGCAACAATGGCGCAGGCGACAACGGCAGAGGCGATAAAGGGGCCAAGTGAAGCTGGCGCTCAGCACCGAGGCTCGCCGGTTTGCCCGACCGGCGAGCAATCGGCGCAGACTTGGCACCGCGTTCGGTTGTGTTCCCTGCCTGCCACCGTGTCCTAGGCGCCCTTTTCCTGCCGCTTGAGCCGCTGGAAGAAGCAGGCCACAATCCCCACTTATGGAGAAATCCAAAGGAGGTTTGACATGGCTTCTTCCGAACGCGCGGTCCTTGCCGGCGGCTGCTTCTGGGGCATGCAGGATCTGATCCGCCGCTTGCCCGGCGTGATCTCCACCCGTGTCGGCTACAGCGGCGGCGACGTGCCGAACGCAACCTACCGCAATCACGGCACTCATGCCGAGGCGATCGAGATCGTCTTCGATCCGACCAAGACCAGTTTCCGCACGCTGCTCGAGTTCTTCTTCCAGATCCACGATCCGACGACTAGGAACCGTCAGGGCAACGATGTCGGCATGAGCTACCGCTCGGCGATCTTCTATACCAGCGACGAACAGAAGCGGGTGGCCGAAGACACCATCGCCGATGTCGACGCCTCGGGTCTCTGGCCAGGCAAGGTCGTCACCGAGCTCGCTCCGGCCGGTGCCTTCTGGGAGGCCGAGCCCGAACATCAGGATTATCTGGAGCGCTACCCCAACGGCTATACCTGCCATTTCGTTCGGCCGGGCTGGAAGCTGCCCGTCCGCGAAAAGGCCGCCGCATCATAAAATTAGGGCTGCGCAGCCCTTCATTCAGGATCACGCCCGCCGTGCCGAAAGGCATGGTGGGCTTTTTTGCGTTCTGGGCGCAAGCTCGCACTTTGCCGGCATGCTCCGGCTGGAACAGTAGCCCTTAGCCCTTGGCCCGGCGGTTCTCGTTTTCGTGGCTGCCGATCCAGTGGGCTCGGATGCGGTCGCTGGCTTCAAGGTAAGCCATGTCGATGAGATAGGTCAGAAGCTTTTCGCCATCGGCCTCAGCCTTCTGGCGAAGCTCGCGCAAGATCCCCTGCGCAAACTGCAGGTTTTCCATTTTGCTCGGCTGGTCCATCGGTGCCCCCAATGTCTGCGTTGACTATACTTGTACGAAGGTTGTCGGCTCACTCGCGGCCATGCTGCGCCCGGCTGCAGCCGCGCTCGATCAATGAAGCTGTTGCACATCGCGCGAAAATGTCGATATTTTACGCCCCCAATCGGATGGCGACTATGCATGAAGACGAGGGCAGCACTCCCGACAAGCTGCAAGCCATGCTTGACGTGATTGCCAGGAGCGAGCCCGCGAGCGGGAGCGGACAGGCCGATCTCGGCAGGCTGCAGGCCGATGCCGCCAAGGCCGCCAACGTGCTGATCGAATTCTACGGCGACGCCGCCCTCGAGCGAGCCAAGCTTATCGAGCGCCGCTCGCCCCACTCGCATTTCGCGCGCTTGGTGACGGCCGAGATAAGCAGGCGCGGCAGGCTTCCGCCCAGAAGCTAGCCCGGAACCCGGCCGAGAAACTGCCAAAGATCGCCTCAGGACGATTTGCGCCTCCTCGATTTCTCGCCAAGCCTTTGCAGGGTCTCTTCCTGGATGTTGTCCAGCAGGTAGGAAAGCATGTCGTCCCCGATCGACTGCGCGATTTCCCTGGCCTGCTCGACATGGTCGTGGATCTCGCGCAGCGAGTGATCCTCGCCCGCGGCATCCTGCGTCAGGTCGATGAACCAGCCGGGATAGAGCGCTGCCTCGCCCATGTCATCGACATAGCACTGGCCGACGGCAAGGATCTTGCGCAGCCCCATCTTTTCCGAGCGGACCTTGTAGACCTCGCGAAAACCTGACCTGCGCTCGATCGCCTTGCGGATCGCCAGCCGAACCCGCGGCTGATCGTCCCGCTCGATGCTTTGCATGCACCGCTCCAGCGGCGCGCCGTGCGAGAACTCCTCGAGCGTCAGGTCGAAATAAGCGGACAGATTCGCGTCCCCATAGACGCGGTCGCGCTTGATGTCCCAGGTCCAAAACCCGTCGATAGGTGGATACCGCATATGCAGGTTGCGGCTGCGTTGAGGCGCCAGTGTCATGAAAACCGCCCCGTCCGGTTTCAGGATTCGCCAGTACTATGTCTTAAAATCAAAAAGAAACAAAGGTGAGTTTTTGTACAAGGCAGGAAAATGATTGGGCCTGCCGCTTGCTTGCGTAGCTACGCCGCATAGTTGGCATCATCCAGGAAATACGTTTGGTGAAAAATTTTCTCTGGCCGAAACAATTTTCATTTCCGTGTCGCAAATGAAGCCGGTGCTTCGCGCGAGAAGGAAGCTTTCGAACTTAAACAACATCAAAAGTTGTATTCGCCCGGACGCAACGCCTGGGCTGGACATACTATCCATCTTGTAAGGCCGGCGCGGCAATGCTGGTGTTGCCTGAGCCGCGCCGGCCGAAGCGGCCTCCAAAAGGTTTTCGCCGCGCCGGGGATGCTAGCGGCCGCTGCCGCTCCGGCAAACCGACCGTTGGTTGAAAATGCCCGACTTCCAGAAGAAGACAAGGCCCTCGCGGTCAGCGCCCGGTCGTTCAGGGGCATAGGCGCCGGCTCGCTGGACCGATGCGTCTTTGCTCTGCGACTTAAGCCTTACTGCCATTCAGCATTTAGGCCGATTCGCGATAGGGCTCCCGCACGGCCTCCGGCTCGGCATCATCGGCCGCCGACTCAGCGACGGTCCGGTCATGCTCGAATTGGCTCGCCTCGGGCAGAGGATGCAACCACTGCTCGCGCCGACCGATCCACAATTCGTAGCTGGGCTCAAGCCCTTCGGTCGGCACGACATCCAGGCTGCCGATCATCACCTCGGCCTCGTCCTCGCGAACCGACGGCAAGCGGCTGCCGCAGGTTGGACAGAAGCTTCGTCCGCCATAGGTGCTGGTGATACCCGCGCTTTCGAATGCCTGGCGCGGCCATATGGCAAAGGCCTGATACGCCGATCCGCTGGTCTTGCGGCAGTCCTTGCAATGGCAAAGTCCCACCCTCAGCGGCTCCCCGGTAACCCGGAACTGGACACCGCCGCACAGGCAGCTGCCGCTACGCATGACATCGTTGAGCATGGCCGTTCCTCCTGCAGCCGGGACATTGGTGTCACCATCCGCTACAATTCGCATGCCGCCTCAACTGTTCCACAGCGCGGTCGGTGCGTCGCTCAACCGGGGAAGTCGAAGACCGGTTCCTCGCAGCGGTAGACGCGGCATGGACCGTCACGGGTCGGAACCGCGACCGGCATCGGGACTTCCGGCCAGTCGCACTCATTGCCGAATTGGCGCACGAAACGATCATAAGTGTTGGGCCCGGTGGTCAGCACGGCGGCATGCCGGCGCTGGATCAGCGCCTGCGTCTCGCCACAGGTCATGGCGCGTGTGTCGGGCCGCGCATCGGCGGCGCCCACGGTCCATAACATCGTGCCGGCAACAAGGGCGTTCGTCAGGCTTTTCATCGAGGCGCCAGCTTTCAGTGATCGCTTTTGCGGTACGAATATGGCTCGCCGCCGGAACACCGCAAGGCTTTTGAACAGCAAGACGCCGCCGATGACGATGTCTGCGCAACCGGCCTTGTCGCGGTCGGACGGACGGCGAAGCGACGGTCAGCGCCACGTCGGTAAGAACCCGGTCAGGCATTCTGGCCTCCCGATCCGCCGCATTCCAGGCAGACCACACTGTGTCCCGGACAGCTCAGCCGGTGCGTTCCTTCCGGGCAGCAATGGCTGTTGGAGGCGACCCAGCGGGCGCAAATGAAAACTTTCCTGGCGCCATGGCAGCGCCGGCATTCCGCCGAGGGCATCAGATTCTCGTTTGGCGAGACGCGATGCTCCGCTTCAACGACCGCGTTCATCCATTTAGTCCCCAACGACTGGATTGTCGGTCCTGTTTTTCTCAAGACATTACATTAGCTATCCGAGATATAAAAGCCCCGGACGGATGACGAAAGTTTCATCCCTCGACCCTTTCACTTTGCGCTGCCGTTGCTAAAGCTCGTCCGGCAAAGGGCCCCCCGAGCAGATTCCGCCGGGTGAGGGCAGGCAACGGGATCTTCCTGCAATGACATGGACCGGCGCGGGAGCGCTTTTCATCCTGGTAGCCACCTATGCCGGCGTTGCCGTCGGCCGTATTCCGGGCTTCAGGCTGGATCGCGCCGGCATCGCGCTGCTCGGTGGCGCCGCCATGATCGCCATCGGCGCGATCGGCATGGAGGATGCCTACCGCGCCATCAATTTCGACACGATCACGCTTTTGCTCGGCATGATGATCGTGGTCGCGCATCTGAAAGTGTCGGGCGCGTTCCGGGCGCTCGGCGGCTTCGCCATTGAGCATGCGCACGCGCCCTTCATGCTGCTCGTCATGGTGACGCTTCTGACCGGAGTGCTTTCGGCCTTTCTGGTCAATGACGCGATCTGCCTGGTGATGGCGCCGATCGTCGTCCACGTCACCCGCGTCATGCGGCGCAACCCAGTTCCCTACCTGATCGCCACCTGCACGGCCTCCAACTGCGGCAGCGTCGCCACCATCACCGGCAACCCGCAGAACATGGTGATCGGCGCGCTCTCGGGCATTTCCTATCCGGCCTTCACGGCGGCGCTCGCGCCGGTGGCGCTGTTCGGCCTTGTCGCCGTCATCGTCATTGTCCGCATCGTCTACCGCGGCGAATTCTCCCGCGCCGCCGAGCTCAGCCCCGAGGTCTATCGCGGCCGCATGCTGCCCGGACAGGTCCTGAAGGCGACCATCGTCTGCGTGGTGCTGGCGTTCGCCTTCTTCGCTGGCGCGCCCGTCGCCAAGGCGGCGCTCATTGCCGGCGCTTTCCTGCTCGTCACCCGCGCGATCAAGCCGCACCGCATCTACCGCGAGATCGACGGCCCGCTGCTCTTCATGTTCGCCGGACTGTTCGTGGTCGTGGCGGGCGCCGAGCGCACGCTGCTCACCCCCGACATGATCGCCGCGGCGAAGAATATGGGCCTCGACGATGTGTGGCGGCTCTCCGGCTTCACCGCGGTGCTTTCCAACGTCATGAGCAACGTGCCGGCGGTGCTGGCGTTGAGGCCGTTCATCCCGGGGCTCGAAAACCCCCACCGCGCGTGGCTGGTCGTGGCGATGAGCTCGACGCTCGCCGGCAATTTCACGCTGCTCGGCTCGGTCGCCAACCTCATCGTCGCTGAGCAGGCAAGAGCGGCCGGCAAGGAGCTGTCCTTCGCAGCTTTCTTCAAGGTCGGTTTGCCGCTGACGCTGTTGACGCTGGTCTTCGGCACGGCGTGGCTGGCGCTCACTTCCTAGCCGTTGGACGCCTTTACGTTGGGGCGATCGCGTCGGCGTGGGCGATCACGCCGGAAAACGCCAAGCAGCTGGCGGGGAGAATAGGGCAGGGTTCTCCTGAGAGGTGAGTGCGACAAGGACCCATGGAGCCTTGTTTTTGTTTTCAGGCCCGGTTAAGCCGCCGCGCAATCAACCGAAGGACGACATAAAGTGAGCGAACCGACCGTGGCCGAAGCGACCGAAAGCATCTATGCCTCGATCCGCGCGGACAACGCCGACATCGATGCGCATATCGCGACGCTCAAGGCGGCGATGGCGCGGGAAGGGCTGAAACAGGCGGTGTTCGAGCCGGCCAAGCTGGCGTACAACAACCGCGCGGGCCGCAAGCTGATGCAGGCCTATTTCCGCCAGCGCGGCGTGACCGTGACGTTTTCGAGCTAGGGGCCGCGCGCCGACCGGGCGCCGCTGTTGCGACGAGGCTCCGCAAGAGGCCTTTTTGGGCGTCGCGGCACCGCGCGGCTGCCTAAGGGCAATCGCATATGGCGCGCCCTGTGTGATGGGCTGCCCGAGTTGGCTTCGCTCATGTCGGGTACGCGCGGCCGGCCCCTGCCTGTTCGCGTCAATCGCACGCCGCCACGGTCTTCAGCGTCTGCGCGCGCGAAGGTCTGGGCAAATTCCCGATCCTTCGAACGGCGGCGTAGAACCTTGGATAGTCGCCGGAGCACAAGTCGAACAGGCGAAGAAACGCCGGAACCTGTTCGCCATAGACGGCAGTCGCGGCGAGCTTTGCGTTGTTGATCGGGCTATCGAACCAGGCGTCATAGCCCCGGTATCCGGCCCAGCGCGTATCGCGCATGCGCCGGTAGCGCATCCGCAGCCTGTCGATCGCGGCTGCTTTGGCAGCGGCCATCTGCTGCGGGCTACGCGGACTTCCATAGACTTGCCGCAACTCGTCCCGGGTTTTCGCTATCAGGCCGAGAAAATCGGCGCTGCGCTTGCGATTGGCTTCGTAGCGGCGCAATCCCGCGCGATTGCCGGTGGCGCGGAGCCATTTCCTGACGCCGGTGGTTTCGACCGAAACCGCGAAAGCCTCGTTGAACGCGGAGTCGCCGTTCACATAGATTTTCTGATGCGCCAGCTCATGGAAGACCAGGCTTGCGAGATAGGTGTCGTCCTGACGCAGCATGGTGCTGAGCAGCGGATCGCTGAACCATCCGAGCGTGGAATATGCGGTGACGCCCGAGACGTAAACGTCCAGCCCCTGTCGCTGCAGTTCGGCAGCGCTTTCAGCCGCCGATTTCCGGGAAAAGTAACCCCGGTACGGAACGCAGCCGAAGACCGGAAAGCACCATGTTACGGGCGTGAGCGAGAATTGCGGCGCGGCAAAAACCGCCAAGGTCACAGCGTCCCGGCCGATGTCGACATAGCTGCTGTAACTGCTGTTTTCGGGCAGCGCCAGTTCATCCGTGGCAAAGCGGCGTATGGCGCTCGCCGACGTCAGCTTGACGCGCAATGCCTCCGGCGTTGCGGGGTCGCGGATCAGCTTGCCGACATTCTTGCGCGCCGCCATGATCTCAACATGGCCCTCCAGCGACTGCGCGTAGTAGGAAATGCTGGTGCACCCGGCCACGCCGGCCGCCAGGATCGCCGCGGCAAGCAATCGAAAAACGCGCCTCACAGCCTGCCCACCGCCTGTTTGTCTCCCCGTGGAGCACGTGTCCCCATTTGACCCCGAGTCTCAAACAGGCCCGCCGATCTTCGTCAAGACCTGGTGGGACGTCACGGGTCGGACTTTGGCAGGATCGGCAACGCCTCAGAGCTGACATCGGTGCTGACCAGGTCCATGCCGTTCACAAGATGCAACGCATCAATCGTCGGCGGCATTCAAGCTTGGAGCACGATGCAGGTATCGAGTCCTGATGCGAAGATGCCAGCCCTTGCCCTCGCCACGACGACAGATAGGGCGTATAGTTGAAGACCGCCGGCTCGGACCTGACACGCCGGCGCATTGAGAGCGGGAGACGTCGCTTCAACTAGGGCGCACTTCCAACTCGGGGGGTGTTCCACGCGCTCTCATCATTGCCCGCCGCGTCCGGCTTCTGCTTTGCGCGATCGCGGTCGCTATTCGCATTTACTCACTGAAGGAGAACTGAGCTTTTCACTGGAGGAGAAGTGATCATGCATTACCTTCCCAGACGTGAATTCATGGTTCGAGGAGGGGCAACCCTCGTGGCGCTGGCGTCCTTTCAATCGCGGATTGCCTATGCTTTTCCAACCCGGGCCGGCGAGGAAGTCATCAAATGGCTCGATCAGCTGCCGCCAAACCCGGTTCCGCAAGTCATCAAAAATCAGTTGGTGTGGGAGGATCTCGATTCCTGGGTGACGCCCAACGACAAGTTCTTCTCAATCGCGCATTTCGACCGGCCGGTCATCGACGAAAGCACGTGGAAGCTCGAAATTGGTGGGTCCGTCAAAAAGCCGACTGCCCTGACGCTCGCCGACATCAAGGCTCGAACGCGCCAGGAAGTCACGTTCACGGTCGAATGTTCGGGCAATACTGGCCTGCCGTTCTTCAATGGCGGGATTGGCAATGCTCGCTGGGCGGGCACGCCGCTCGCCCCGATCCTTATGGAGGTCGGCATCCTCGACAGTGGCATCGAGATTGTCTTCTGGGGCGCCGATAAAGGTGAAATCAAGCGAGCCGACGACGTCAAGTTTACGCAGAACTTTGCGCGCAGCATGTCGCTCGCCGACGCCTTGGACCCCAAAAATATCCTCTGCTACGAGATGAACGGCACTGCCTTGCCTGCCGATAACGGGTTCCCGCTGCGGCTGATTGCGCCGGGCTGGTACGGGATCGCGAACGTGAAATGGCTCAAGCGTATCGAAGTCAGGGAACAACGCTTCGTGAACCAGTTCATGGGACGCGATTATGTCACGCTGCGCGAGGAGGAGCACAACGGAGAGACGGTATGGATGGAAACCTCTGTCGGGAGGGCGCGCCTGAAGTCTGCGCCGGCCCGGGTCACTCATATCGGCAATGATTACCGGATCGTCGGGGCGGCCTGGGGCGCGCCGATCGAGCGGGTCGAGGTGAAGATCGATGACGGCCCCTGGATGCCGGCGACCATCGATGAAACCGAAAAGGCGGACTTCGCTTGGAAGATATGGTCCGTCGACTGGCCCAAGCCCTCCGCCGGGGAGCACACAGTCACCTCGCGCGCCGTTAGTACCGGAGGGCAGGTCCAACCCGCAATGGACGATCCCATCATTGCCAAGAAGCATACCTACTGGGAAAGCAACGGTCAGGTGACGCGACGCATCGGCATTCACTGACCGGCGGGAAGTCTATAAAACCCTCTCACATCGATGTGACCCCATGCTTTTGGCATGGGGTCATGACGTCGATCGGGCCGGCTGTGACGGTGGCGACCCACGCGGGAGAACGCCTCTGCCGGCGGGTTGAGCCGCCTTATGGCATCATCCTGGCCTGATGGGCGCTCATCGGAGCCATGTTCAGGTTGAGATGGGCCATGATCCAGACCGAGCCGATCACGACCAGCGCGACGATCAGCACGCCGAAGGCGAGCGCGAGCACGTTGTTGGTGTTGTCGGGCCCGGTGGTCAGGTGCAGGAAGAAGACCAGATGCACGCCCATCTGCGCGATCGCCAGCACCACCAGGGCCGAGATCACCGCCGGCTGGTAGATCAGGCCGGTCTGCGCGGCGAGGAAAGAGGCGATGGTCAGCAGGATCGCCAGGCCGAAGCCGAGCAGGTAGCCGGACAGCCCTCCCGCCAGCTCATGCTCGGTGATGCGCTCCTCGCCCGGCGCCGAATCGCGGCGGTCGAGTTCCTCGTCGGTCCGGCTGTCGATGTCGCTCATGGCGACGCTCCCAAGAGATAGACCAGGGTGAAGATGGCGACCCAGATAATGTCGAGCGCGTGCCAGAACAGGCCGAAGCAGTGGAGCCGGCGCAGTATTTCCGGCCGGAAGCCCTTCACCCAGAGCTGAGCCATCATGGTACCGAGCCAGAGCAGGCCGAGCCCGACATGGGTGCCGTGGCAGCCGACAAGGGCGAAGAAGGCTGACAGGAAGGCGCTGCGCGAAGGGCCTGCCTGCTCGCTCGCCATCACCGCGAATTCCTGCACCTCGAGGAACAGGAAGGCAGCGCCGAGCAGGCCGGTGACCAGAAGCCAGAACTGGGTGGCGGCCATCGACCGGCGCTGGGTCGCGAGCGTCGCCAGCCCGCCGGTGAAGCTCGATGTGAGCAGCAGCCCCGTTTGCGCCGCAACGCGCGGCAGCTCGAACAGCTCCTTACCGGATGGCCCGCCGGCGGTCGCCGTCGACAGGACCGCATAAGCGGCGAAGAAAGCCGAGAACATGATGATGTCGGACAGGAGGAAGATCCAGAAGCCGTAGGCCACGGTGACGAACTTCGAGGCCGGGCCGCCCTGGCCGTGGCCGGTCGCCGAGAGCAGGCCATGGCCGTGTCCCGCATGGCCGTGACCCCCATGACCGTGTCCCCAATGGCCATGCCCGCCGGACCGTCCAACCCGGTAGGGATCGCGCGCCGCGCTGCCGGCCGCCATGTCGCTCATGCCACGCGCTCCCGTGTGCGCAGCCAGGCAAGCTGTGCGGCCCTGCCGTCGCGGTCGATGCGCTCGACTTCCTCCGCGGAGACCTCGTAGTCGCCGTGCTCTCGCCAGGCGAAGACGACGAAAGTGATGTAGGCGCCGATGAAGCCGACGATCGCCAGCCACCAGATGTGCCAGATCAGGGCGAAGCCGATCAGCGTGCTGAAGAAGGCGGTGACGAAGCCGGTCGGGCTGTTGCGCGGCATTTCGATCGGCTCATAGCTTTCGTCCTCGCCGGGCCTTTGCTCCTCCATCGCCCGCTGCTTGATGGTCCAGTAGGGTTCCTCGTTCTCGACATGCGGCAGCCGCGCGTAGTTGAAGAAGGGCGGCGGGGAGGATGTCGACCATTCCAGCGAGCGGCCGTCCCAAGGGTCGCCCGTCTCGTCGCGCAGTTCGTCGCGATGCCTGATCGAGACGACGAGCTGCGCGACCTGGCAGGCGGCGCCGACGATCATCACCGCTATGCCGAAGGCCGCCACGACCAGCCACGGCGTCCACAGGTCCATGTCGATATGCTGGAGACGGCGGGTCATGCCGAGCAGGCCGACGATATAGAGCGGCACGAAGACCAGCACGTAGCCGGCAAGCGTGAACCAGAACGCGGCCTTGCCCCAGCCCTCATGCAGCCGGAAGCCGAAGGCTTTCGGGAACCAGTAGGTGAAGCCGGCGAAGGCGGCGAACAGCACGCCCGAGATGATCACATTGTGGAAATGCGCCACCAGGAAGAGCGAATTGTGCAGCATGAAGTCGGCCGGCGGAACGGCGAGCAGCACGCCGGTCATGCCGCCGATGATGAAGGTGGTGACGAAGCCCAGCGCCCACAGCATCGGCGTGTCGAAGCGCACGCGCCCGCCATACATGGTGAAGAGCCAGTTGTAGATCTTGACCCCGGTGCCGACCGCGATGACCGAGGTGGCGATGCCGAAGGCGGCATTGACGTCGGCCCCGGCGCCCATGGTGAAGAAGTGGTGCAGCCAGACCATGAAGGAGACGATGCAGATGAACAGCGTCGCGGCGACCATCGACCGGTAGCCGAACAGCGGCTTCGATGAAAAGGTCGAGAAGATCTCGGAATAGATGCCGAAGGCGGGCAGCACCAGGATGTAGACCTCCGGATGGCCCCACGCCCAGATGAGGTTCATGAACATCATCTGGTTGCCGCCGGCTTCGTTGGTGAAGAAATGGAAGCCGAGGTAGCGGTCGAGCGTCAGCATGGCGAGCGTGGCGGTGAGGATCGGGAAGGCCGCGACGATCAGCAGGTTGGAGGCGAGCGATGTCCAGCAGAACATCGGCATGCGCAGATAGCCCATGCCAGGCGCGCGCATCTTGAGGATGGTGGTCGCCAGGTTGACGCCGGTGAGCAGAGTGCCGACGCCGGATATCTGGATCGACCAGAGATAATAGTCGACGCCGACGCCCGGCGAGTAGGTCGTCTCCGACAGCGGCGCATAGGGCAGCCAGCCGGTGCGCGCGAACTCGCCGACGACGAGCGAGATGTTGACCAGGAGCGCGCCGGTCGCCGTCAGCCAGAAGCTCACCGAATTCAGCGTCGGGAAGGCGACGTCGCGGATGCCGAGCTGCAGCGGCACGACGAAGTTCATCAGCCCGATGACGAAGGGCATCGCGGCGAAGAAGATCATGATCGTGCCGTGGGCCGAAAAGACCTGGTCGTAATGCTCGGGCGGCAGGTAGCCCGGCCCGTGGATGGCGAGCACCTGCTGCGTGCGCATCATCACGGCATCGACAAAGCCGCGCAGCAGCATCAGCGCCGCCAGAACGATATACATGACGCCGATGCGCTTGTGGTCGACCGAGGTTATCCATTCGTCCCAGAGATAGGGCCAGTATCCTTTCACCGTGACCCAGATCAGCACCGCGGCGGCCGCCAGGAAGACGACAAGCGCGGCGCCCAGCGGGATGGGCTGATCGAAGGGAATGGCAGACCAGTCGAGCTTGCCGAGCATCGTCATCCTCCCGCTTTCGGCTGCGGCTGTTGGGCAGGCGCCGGCGTCCCGGCCTTGGGCTGGGCCTTGGGGCTTACCTGCGGCTCGCCGGCGGCGGTTTCGGCGGGACCCGGACCGGGCGGCAGCGTCTGGCGCACGATCGCGTCGAACAGGCCGTCCTGCACGACGCCGAACGAGGCCGGCGGCACGTTGATGCTCTGCCGGGCAAGCTCGCCATAGGCGCGGGCGTTGAGCACGCCGCCGGCGCCATGCAGCGAAGAGGCCCAGCGCGCAAATTCGTCCGGCGGGACGGCGCGCACGCGGAAATTCATGTCGGAAAAGCCATCGCCGCTGAAATGCGCCGACAGGCCGAGATAGTCGCCCTCGCGGTCGGCCTGCAGGTTGAGCTCGGTCTGCATGCCGTTCATGACATAGATCATGCTGCCGAGCTGCGGCACGAAGAAGGTGTTCATCACGCTGGCCGAGGTCAGCTTGAAACGTACGGGAACGCCGGCCGGGATGACCAGCTGGTTGACCGTTCCGACGCCCTGGTCGGGGTAGAGGAACAGCCATTTCCAGTCGAGCGCCACCACCTGGATGTCGAGCGGCGGCTGGCTGGAGGCGATCGGCCGGCGCGGGTCGAGATGGTAGGATCCGTAATAGATCAGACCGCCGAGGAAGAGGATGGTGAGCGTCGGGATCGACCAGACGATCAGCTCGATACGCCCCGAATAGGTGAATTCCGGCTCGTAGCGCGCGTTGCGGTTGGAGGCACGGAACATCCAGGCAAACAAAAGCAGCGCCACCAGCGTCGGAATGACGATGACCAGCATGACCGCCAGCGAGTTGAGCAGGATCGTGCGGTTGCCCGCCCCGATCGGGCCCTGCGGGTCGAGCACCCCGCCCGCGCAGCCGGAGAGCGTTGCGATCAGGCCCATCCAGAGCGGCGAGCGGCCTCGCCTTGGTCTAGGGAAGGAAAGCACTGGAACGGATCATGCTTGGCGCGAACGGATCGGCGGGACGTCTTGACTGTGGGCGGCGCGTCGTCGACGCCGCTGGGCCGCGGCGCGGCCGGAAACAGACTTCGCGGCCAGTCCGGCTGGGCCGTGATCCTTCAAAAGCTCGCGCCTGCGAGGGTCGCGTTCTGCGGCAGCTTTCATCTGAAGTCTCCCCGTGTGCAGAGGCACTTCCGCCATATACCGTACGACTGCTGAACACGGCTGCCAACCCAAGCAGTTGCCGCTTGTTCCGCAAAAAGGCGGTGTTTTGCCCGATGGCTGGACGGGCCGCGGAAGACATAGGGCGCGGCTCCTGCCTGACCAGACGCCGTCTGGGCATGCTCGCGCTCGCCGATCGCCCGCCAGGATGGTGACAAGGCGCGCGGCGCGTGCATTGTACTGCGCAGGCAATTGCAGCCGACCTGCGGAGGAAGCCTTGTCCGAGATTGCAACCATCCTTTCCATCCTTGGCGTTTTCCTGCTGGGGGCGATGAGCCCGGGGCCGAGCTTCGTCGTCGTCTCGCGCATCGCGGTGGCCGGCGAGCGCACGGATGGCCTGGCGGCGGCGATCGGCATGGGCATCGGCGGCTTCATCTTCGCCATCATCGCGGTCGCGGGCCTGACCGCGCTGCTCGTCCAGGTCGCCTGGCTGGACATTTTCCTGCGCGTCGCCGGCGGCGCCTATCTGCTGTGGATCGGCATAAAGATCTGGCGCGGCGCCAATCAGCCGATCGAGATCGCGAACGATGCCTCGGCGCGCGCCGGCTCGTTCTGGCGGGCGCTGTGTCGCGCGCTTCTGGTCCAGCTTGCCAATCCGAAGACGGCGATCTTCTACGCCTCGATGTTCGCGGCCATGCTTCCGGCCTCGCCGCCGCTCTGGATGCTCTTGGTCCTGCCGCCGCTGCTTTTCCTCAACGAATTCGTCTGGTACGCGGTCGTCGCCTTCGCCTTTTCCTCAAGCCGGCCGCGCGCGGCCTATCTCGGCACCAAGCACTGGATCGACCGCGCCGCCGGCGCCGTGGTCGGCGCGCTGGGGATCAAGCTGATGTGGGAAGGCATGGCCGCCGCGCGGCGGGGTTTTGCCGGGTGAGGTGAGGTCGAGGCCCGAGCGGGCAGGCAACATCTCTCGCCGAGATCGTGAAACCTTCTGATTTTTGAGCCGTTGTCGGCTGATGTCTGAAGCAAAGCTCAAGCCAAGATCGGCCGACGGCGCGCAGCCGCGCGGTGCCGGGAAGTCGCGCCTCGCAAAGACGGGCGCAGCGAAAGCACCCCCGGGCAAGACGCGGCCGGAAAAGTCGCCGCCGGAAAGCTTGCACCCGGAAAGACCCCGCGAAGAGAAGCCGCACCCGAGGCAATCGCTCGAGCAAGAGGAGCCGGCCGAAGCCACGCCGGAGGCCGTCGGCGAGCCGGCGCCGCCGCCGCCGGAATCCGTCGAGCCCGGTCCGAAGCTGACGCCCGAGGAGGCCGAGCAGGCGCGCAGGAAGTACCTCTTTAGGCGGTTCTGGATCAGCGGGCGCGGCTACTGGGGCCGGAATGGCGACAAGCTCGCATGGCCGTTTACGATTGGGCTGCTGGTGCTGATCTGCGTCAATGTCGGCTTCCAGTATGGCATCAATGTCTGGAACCGCGCCTTCTTCGACGCCATCGAGCAGCGCAATGTCCACACCGTCTATATGCTGAGCGCCGTCTTCGTGCCGCTGGTTGCCGGAAGCGCCAGCCTCGTCGTCGTTCAGGTCTACCTGCGTATGACGATCCAGCGCCGCTGGCGCTCCTGGCTCACCACATCTGTCATCGCGCGCTGGCTGGCCAGCGGCCGCTACTATCAGCTCAACCTCGTCGCCGGCGACCACTCGAACCCCGAAGCCCGTCTCACCGAAGATCTGCGAATCGCCACCGAGTCCCCCGTCGATTTCATCTCCGGCGTCCTCAACGCCTTTCTGGCGGCCTCGACCTTTATCGTCGTGCTGTGGACCATCGGCGGCGCGCTCACCTTGCCGCTCGGCCGCGAGAGCATCACCATCCCCGGCTTCCTCGTCGTCACCGCGGTCATCTATGCCGCCATCACCTCGACCTCGATGGTGGTCATCGGCCGCCATTTCGTGCAGCTTTCGGAGCGGAAGAACCAGGCGGAAGCCGAATTCCGCTATACGCTGACGCGCGTGCGCGAAAACGGCGAAAGCATCGCGCTGCTCGGCGGCGAGGCGGAGGAGCGCAGCGGCATCGACAGGAATTTCGGCCATGTGCTGAGGCAATGGGCGCTGCTGACCGGACAGCACATGCGCACCGCGATTGTCTCGCAAGGGTCGATGCTGTTCGCGCCGGTGGTGCCGGTGCTGCTCTGCGCGCCGAAATTCCTCGAAGGCTCGATGTCGCTCGGCCAGGTCATGCAGGCGGCCTCCGCCTTTGCCATCGTGCAAGGCGCGTTCGGCTGGCTGGTCGACAATTATCCGCGCCTGGCCGATTGGAACGCCTCGGCGCGCCGCGTCGCTTCGCTGATGATGTCGCTCGACGGGCTGGAGCGCGCCGAAGAGAGCGAGTCCTTTGGGCGCATCCGGCGCGGCGAGACGCAAAACGGCGCCATGCTCAGCCTGGACGATCTCTCCGTCACCCTCAACGACGGCACCGGCGTGGTCAAGGAGACGAAGGTCGAGATCAACCCGGGCGAGCGGGTGCTGGTCGCCGGCGAATCCGGCACCGGCAAGTCGACGCTGGTGCGGGCCGTCGCGGGCCTGTGGCCCTGGGGCGGCGGCAGCGTCAATTTCCATGCCGGCAAGCGGCTGTTCATGTTGCCGCAACGCCCCTACATCCCGACCGGCACGCTGCGGCGCGCGGTCGCCTATCCGGCCGCCGCCGACAACTGGACGGTGGACGAGATCGACGCCGCCCTCGACAAGGTCGGCCTCGGCTACCTGCGGGACAGGATCGAGGAAGAGGCGCCGTGGGACCAGACGCTCTCCGGCGGCGAAAAGCAGCGCCTCGCCTTCGCGCGCCTGCTGCTGCACGAGCCAGACATCGTCGTGCTGGACGAGGCGACCTCGGCGCTCGACGAGAAGAGCCAGGACAAGATGATGCAGACGGTGATCCAGGCATTGCCGAAGGTCACCGTCATCAGCGTCGCCCACCGCGCCGAGCTGGAAGCCTTCCACAGCCGCAAGATCACGCTGGAGCGGCGCGAAGGCGGCGCGAAGCTGGTCAGCGATGTGGAGCTGGCGCCGCGCAAGGGCAAGCGCAACGTGTTCGCGCGGGCGCTGTGGGGGAGCGGGGCGAGAGGAGGGCAGGCGCGCTGAGGGCGGCATCAAGGGCAGGGCGGCAAGAGCGTCCGTTGTGGTGATCGCGCTTCGGCCGGATGGCAACCTTGACGTCACCAGAGGCCCCGGTCTGTAATCGCCGCAGGCCAGGGAGAGGCGACCCTCATGGAAAAGATCATCCTCGACTGCGATCCGGGGCACGACGATGCCATCGCCATCCTGCTTGCGGCCGGCAACCCGAACATCGACCTTCTCGGCATCACCACGGTTTCGGGCAACCACAATGTCGAGAACACCACGCGCAATGCGCTCTCCGTATGCACGGCCTACGGCATAAAGGTGCCGGTGGCGAAAGGCTCGCCCGGCCCGCTGATCATCGACCAGGTGCTGGCCGTCGAGATCCACGGCGAGACCGGGCTCGATGGCCCGGAGCTGCCGCCCGCCTCGTTCGAGCTCGACAAGCGCCATGCCGTCGACTTCATCATCGAAACGGTCATGGCGCATGAGCCGAAAACCGTCACGCTGGTGCCGGTCGGGCCCTACACCAACATCGCTCTGGCCGTGCGCAAGGAGCCGCGCATCGTCGAGCGGGTGAAGCGGGTCGTCGCGATCGGCGGAAGTTTCACGCGCGGCAACATCACGCCGGCGGCCGAGTTCAACGTCTATGCCGACCCGGAGGCCGCAGACGTGGTGTTCCGCGCCGCTTGGGACGTCACCATGGTGGGGCTTGACCTCACGCACCAGGCCTTGGCCACCCCAGACCTGCAGGACAGGGTGCGCGCCGTCGGCGGCCCGATCGCCAAATTCATCCTCGACATCTGGGAATTCATCGCGACCACGCATGGCGGCCTGCTGCAGATAGCCTATCCCGCCGTCCATGACGCCTGCTGCGTGGCGGCGATGATCGATGCAGGCGTCTTCACCACCGAGAAGGCCGATATCCGCGTCGAGCTTGCCGGACGCTGGACCAAGGGCATGACGGTCTGCAATTTCGAGAAGCTGGGCGGCATGCGCCATTTCGGCGGCACGGCGAGCGAGCAGGTCGATTTCCGCAACACCGTGGCGATGAAGCTCGACCATGCGAAATTCTGCGACCTGATCGTCGATGCGCTCGAGCGCCTCACCAGTCAAAAGGCGTGAGGCGCTCCAAGGGCAGGGCCTAGCCGGCCCTCACAGCAAGAACGATTGCCTGTCGCGCAATGTGGCGGTGATGGCGGCGATGCCGGTCTCGATCTCGCGCTTGTTGGCCAGGATCGCATCGCCGGCCGCACCCTCGACCATCGATCGCAACAGGTCGGCCTGGCCGACCAGCACCGCGTCCTTGTCGGCCAGCGCGACGAGCGTTGCGGCTTCGAGCCGGTAGCGCGGGCGCCTTGCCGCCCTGGGCGACTCTCAAGCCTCCAGGCCGGCGCAGCTGCGACGGATCAGGACCGTCCGCGACGTTCGTCCCCCATCCCTTGCCTCATTCGAAAAGCATCCCCGACGGCTGTCCGGCAACCATGGATGCCATGCGCTGTCCTTGATAAGGGAAGACTGAATTGTCCACCATACACAATGTCGAGTGCGGCTTGCCGCTTTCCTCGCCGGCCAGGAAGTGGGGGAGAATTGGCCCGGCGAAGCGAGACGGGGCCACTCCGACGAGAGCCCGGCGTCGGCATCAGCAACCGGCGCTGGCACGGTGGTGTCCTTGTTCTGTTGAATTTTAGTTGAAACTAATTTGAAAGTTGCCCGTTAGCAGCGCGTAAGCGAGCTCAAACTTGCCCTGCTGTCGACAGCTAAGTTGAAAGGAGAAGTCCTAAGCCTTTTTCAGTGCTTGGCGTTGCCGAGACCGCTTTTCTATCATTCGTCTTTCGAGCGGCCTCCAGCCGCGCCGGTCACCGCCGAGGCCGATGCCTGGCAGGGCGAGAAGTCGCCATCGCTCGGCACGCATTCGCGCGACGAAGGCTTCGCAGACCGCTGTCGAGCGGACGCTCGATGAGGAGCCACACAAGGTTGGCCTTGGAACAAAGGTCTGGCCATGAAAAAATACCTAGCAGCCGCGCTGGCGATCGCCATCCCGATCGGGCCTGCCTCGGCGCTTGACGTCGGCGTCGGCGGCAAGGTCGGCGGCATCGGCGTGGGCGCCGGATTGGGCGCCGGTTCGCAAGGCGTGTCGGCGGGCGTGGGCGCCAGTGCCGACGGTGTCGGCGGCGCAAACGTCGGCGCATCGACTGGCGGCGGATCGCTCGGCGTCAATGCCGGCGGCAATCTGGGCAGCACCAGCACAGGCGTGTCGACAAGCGTGGGCGGCGCCGCCGCGGGCGACGATCCTTCCGCCGTCAGCGGATCGGCTGCCTCTGCGCAGAACCCGGCCGCGGTGCCGACAGCTCCTGCTTTGGCCAAGAGCGCGACGCAGACCATTGTGCTGCCTCCAGTGCTGAGGCCCTCCAGATCCGCCGGCGGCGACCTCCGGCGGGTCACCAAAGGCTATCGCATCGCGCCGCTGTCACCTCCGAAGGCGATACGGGGCACGCCGGCCGCCGTGGTGCGCGCCTGTCGCGCCGCGATCGCGGCGGCCGCCAAGCCCCTCGGCGCCGTGCGTGTTTACACGGTCAGCGCCGGCCCCTTGCGTCAACGCCGAAGCGGGCTCAACGCGCCGATCGAGGTGCGCATAGACTATGACAGGCGAGGCGGCATCGAAGTGAGGCAGGCGAAAGTCGGCTGCCGCCTAAATGCGAAGGGCGCGGTCACCGCGGTGATTTAGGCCAAAGGCACAACGGCCGTTGCCATCCTTCCTGCCGGTTGCAACCTCGGCGGTTTGGCAATTCCTCGCCCCCACAAGGTGGAAGGGAGAGGTGGCTCGGCGCAGCCGAGACGGAGCGGGGGAGCGCCATATCCGACAACCCTGCCGACCGCAGGCGCAGACCGCGGCCGGCTGCAGACAAGGCGCCCGCGCTTCGGCTAGAGTTCCGCCGGGCGCAAAAAAATCATCGAAGGGGAGCATCGCGATGAACGAAGTCAGGCCGATCGCCGAGATCGCCAGCTATCACGCCCATATCTACTACGGCGGGGAAGCCGAGCGGCAGCATGCCGAATGGCTGCGCCAGCGCATCGCAGAACGGTTCCGCGTGCGCCTGGGCAACTGGCGCGACGAGCCGGTCGGCCCGCACCAGCAAGCCATGTACCAGGTCTCCTTCGCCACCGAGATCTTTGCCACGCTGGTTCCTTGGCTGATGCTGAACCACGGCGGCCTAAGCATCCTCATCCATCCCAACACCACCAACCCCAAGCGCGACCACCTGATCGACCCGATGTGGATCGGCCGGGCGCTGCCGGTGAAGGGCGACGTGCTTGGCGAAGAAGACGAGGCGGAAGAGGCGCTGGAGGTGAATACCGAGCCGACGCTGGGGGTGTGAGGGGGGGCGCGGCGATCTCGTCACGATGGCGTGAGAGGCGGCTGGCCGTCGGAGTTGTTGATTGACTGGCCAATCGCGGTGTGGCGAATTCGCGCCGATGGTTCCCTTCGGGGATCAAAAGGGAACGCGGTGCGGAGAAATCCAAAGCCGTGGCTGCCCCCGCAACTGTAAGCGGCGTGCCGTTTTCACGATGCCACTGGCTGCATGGGCCGGGAAGGCGAAAGCGGCGGGAATCCGCGAGCCAGGAGACCTGCCATCACGGACGTCAAAGCAGAACATCGGACGGGGTGATCCGGTGTGCGCGCCTGGCCGGAGGGCGGGGCGAGTTCCCTGCGATGACAGGCAACGTCAAAGGCAGAACCATGCTGATCCAACTATCGAAAATGCTGAACAAAACCGCGCCGGACCTGAAGGCCAGGCTGATTACAATCTACAGCGCGCTCGCCATTTTCAACGTCGGGGCGTGGCTGTGGGCTTTCGTCGCCTTCCACGACAAGCCGACATTGCTTGGCGTCGCTCTCGTCATTTATGGCCTGGGCTTGCGCCACGCCGTCGACGCCGACCACATAGCGGCCATCGACAACGTCACGCGCAAGCTGATGCAGAACGGCAAACGGCCGGTCTCCGTCGGCTTCTTTTTCGCACTCGGCCATTCGACGATCGTCGTCATCGTCGCTGCGGCTATCGCGGCAGCAACGTCCCTGCTCGGCCGCTTCCAGAGCTTTCAGGAGATTGGCGGCACGATCAGTACCGGCGTTTCCGCACTCTTCCTGCTCGCCATCGCGGCGATGAACATCGTCATCTTCTTCTCGATCTACAGAAGCTATCGGCGGGTGCGGGCCGGTGGGGCGTTTGTCGAGGAGGACCTGGACCTGCTGCTCAACAATCGCGGCTTCCTGGCGCGCGTCTTCCGCCCGATGTTCCGGCTGGTGTCGCAGAGCTGGCACATGTTCCCACTTGGTTTCCTCTTCGGCCTTGGGTTCGACACCGCGACCGAAGTCGCCATGTTCGGCGTGTCCGCGGCACAAGCGGCCAAGGGCGTGCCGTTCGAAGCCATTCTGGTCTTCCCGGTGCTTTTCGCGGCCGGTATGTCACTGGTCGACACGACCGATGGTGTGATGATGCTCGGCGCCTATGAGTGGGCCTTCGTCAAGCCGATCCGCAAACTGTACTACAACATGACGATCACCCTGGTGTCGGTCCTTGTCGCAGTACTGATCGGCGGCATCGAGGCGCTCGGCCTGATCGGTGACAAGTTTGGTCTGTCGGGCGGCTTCTGGAACGGCGTCGGCACGCTCAACGACAATTTCAACAATCTGGGCTTCGCCATTATCGGCATCTTCATCGCCGCCTGGGCGATCTCCTACGTCGTCTACAAGGCCAAGGGGCTGGACGATGTGGAGATCGGATCCGCAGCAAAGAATTCATAAGCCGCCGGCCGCGGCTGGCTGCAGCAGGCCAGCCGCATCTCTCTGCCATCAGATCCCGGCGGCTGCCAGCCTGCCTCCTTAAAGCGCCTCGGCAACAGGAAGCCGATGACGGCAAAGGCGACGATCGCCAGCTCTGTCAGCGGTGCCCGGCTTGACATTTTTGTTCCCATTTTGTTCACTGTTGGCCAGACAGCAACAGGAGATCGCCGGCCCGTGCGCACGCGCTTCAAAGGCATGCTGAGCACCCGTAGCCCAAGCCTTTGGAAGTTTGATGGAATTCTGCGCTTGGATAAGCCAGGGGTTAAGGCCTGGGATAAGCCCCATAATCCATAAGCCAGAATCCAGAGTCCAAATATCCAGAGTCCAGAACAGAAAAGCTGGCGCTTTTCTGTTCTAAAAAAGTGGGGAAGGGGAAAGCAAAAATGGGAGCAGCGCAAGCCATTCGGCGTACGGCGCTACGGCGAGGGCTCGGCGGCGCCAGCGAGCTTCCGACGTGGCGGCGAGCCGCCCTGTTCGGTCTCCCAGGATGAAACCGGCCTCACGTCAGCCCGCCGATCTGCTCATCGCCGTCCAGCTCCGCCCCGCGGGCGACAACCACGTTGGCGAGCGGCGCCGAGAGCGTCCAGCGAACGAGGCCGGGCAGCCGTTCCATGGAGGCGCTGCCGGAGAGGCTGGTGGGGACGACGCGTTGGAGAACGACGCTGCCGAAGCCTTTGTGCGGCTTGGCATCCGCGGCCGCGGCAGGTTCGGAAAAATGTTCCTCCCAGACCAGCTCGAAGTCGCTGCCTTCGGGGGCCGGGGCTACCCGCCAGTCCATCCGCACGGTTCCGGCGTCGCCGGCCAGGGCGCCGTATTTCGTCGCGTTGGTGCCCAGCTCATGCAGCGCCATGCCGATGTTCTGCACCGCGTTCAGCCGCAACGTCACGTCCGGCCCGCAAGGCGAGATGCGCTCTTCGTGTCCGAACGGCCGCAGATGTTCGCGCACAAGGTCGGCCATGCCCGCGCCGCGCCAGTCGTTCAGCACCAAAAGGTCGTGCGAGCGCGACAGCGCCATGATGCGTTCGCGGATCTGGTGTTCGAACGCGCGCGGGTCGGTCGCGCGCTTGCTCGTCTCGCGGATCATGGAAAGGATCACCGCGTACTGGTTTTTGACGCGGTGGTTCACCTCGCGCATCAAGAGTTGGATCTGCTGTTCGCTCGCCCGTTTCTCGGTGATGTCGGCGGCCATGCCGAACCATTCCAGGATGCTGCCGGTGTCATCGACGATCGGGATTGCCCGTGAGGTGGTCCAGCCGGCGGACCCGTCGGCGCGCCGCACCCTGTGCTCGAGCTCGAACACGCCGCGCTCCATGATGGCGCGCTCGATCGCCGCCTGGATGCTCGCCTGGTCTTCCGGGAACAGGTATTCGTCGCGCCAGCGGATCGCCGGCCCCTGGGCGCTCGACAGGAAGCCGCGGCCGTCCAGCTCATGCATTTCCTGCCAGTCCGGGCTCATCCGGTAAACCACGTCGGAGCTGGCATTGACCAGCGCGCGAAACCGCTGCTCGCTTTCGCGCACCTTTGCTGCCGCCAGCACCCGGGCCGTGGTCTCCGAAACGATGCAGAGCACGGCTTCGACCGTGCCGTCCTGTGCCCGCACCGCGGAATAGGAGATGTCGAAATAGACCGTCTCGCCGACCAGGCCGGATCGTTCGATGTAGAAAGGCCGGTCCCTGGCCGAGAAGGTTTCGCCGGTTTCGAGAACGCCGCGCAGCAGCGGCTCGAGGTCGGTCCAGAGCTCGGACCAGTTTTCCTCGGCGGGACGGCCGAGCGCGCGCGGATGCTTGTCGCCAATGGTCGGCGCGTACGCGTCATTGTAGAGCGCGACAAACTCCGGCCCGCAGAAAAGCACGATCTGGGCTTCGGCGGCGAGCATCAGGTCGACCGTCGTCCTCAGGCTGAGCGTCCATGTCTCGATCGGCCCGAGCGGGCTTTCCGACCAGGGATATTCGCGAATGAATCGCGCCATCTCGCCGTTTCCGCGAGGCCACGATTCACGGAAGAGCCCGTCAGCCATAGGCGCATTAACGCGCGACGCCGTTTATGTATCCGTCTCCGTCACGCAAAATTTTAGCCATCGTGAATAGACCCCAGGCTGCCGGTCCGCCGGAGGAATATTTCGGGCGCAGTTTCGTTAGCTCCTCATACGATGCCGTTTGAGGCAAAGTGCATATGTCCCGCAATCACGCATTGAAGCCGCCAGAGCGGCCGGCTCTGGCCCAACGGAGGTACCAGAGATGAAAACGGCTGTTTCGACCTCTCTTTCGAGACGAAGCGTCGTCGCCGTGCTGGCGGCGGCGGCCGCGTCGACCGCCATGTTGCCCGCTGGCGATGCGCTGGCGCAGACCAAGCAGACCGCGCCGGACAAGAGTCTATACGATCGGCTGGGGGGCGTGTTCGCCATCGCAGCCGTGGTCGATCACTTCAGCGACGCCGTCGTGAAAAACCCCATCGTCGGCAAGAAGTCCAAGAACCCGCAACTGCGCAAATGGCACACCAAGAACCTCGAACGGCTGCCGGGCCTCAAGTTCATGCGTACGCTGTGGGTGTGCGATGTTTCCGGCGGCCCCTTCAAGTTCGTGGCCACCGAGCCGGGCGCGACGCCGCTCGGCCTCGAGGAGGCCCACAAGGAGCTGAAGATTTCTCCCGCCGAATTCGACGAGGTCGCAGCGGAACTGGGGCGGACGCTCGACCGCTTCAAGGTTCCGAAAGCCGAAAAGACCGAGGTCCTGGAAGCCTTTGCCGCGCACAAGGATGAGGTCACTGCCGGCGCTGTCAAAAAGGGGTGAGGCTCAGCGCGAATCCGGCGAACAGGCGAGGGCGGTCGCCGCTCCGCCTATCCACCCGCCAGCCGCGGCAGAAGGAAAATCTCCGCCCCCGGCGGCAGTTCCTTCGACCACGTGTCGCGATAGATCGTCCCGTCGATCGCGACCGCGATGCCGCGATCGAGCAGGGGTTCGAACGCTGGATGCTGTTCCGCAAGCTTGCGGAACAGCTCCCTGATGTCCTTGGCCTCGATGTCGAGCTTGTCCTTGCCTCCGGCGGCGGCGCTGAGCGAGCCCCAGAGCGTGACTTGGACCATTATCGCCTGATCCTCATTGGACCCTGACGTGAGCTGAAAACCGCTTCGCGCTTTTCAGCATGCTAGCCTTCCCGTTCGGCCTCGAGTGCTGCAAGAATCCGCGGCGGCGACATCGGGATGTGGCTCATGCGCACGCCCACCGCGTTCGACACCGCATTGGCGATCGCCGCCAGCGGCGGCACGATCGAGGTCTCGCCGACGCCGCGCACCCCGTAGGGGTGGTTGGGGTTGGGGATTTCCAGGATCTGCGTGTCGATCATCGGCAGGTCGGAGCAGACCGGGATGCGGTAGTCGAGGAAGCCTGGGTTCTGCAGGCGCCCGTCCTTGCCGTAGATATACTCCTCGTTGAGCGCCCAGCCGATGCCTTGCGCGGCACCGCCCTGGTACTGGCCCTCGACATAGGTCGGGTGCACCGCCTTGCCGGCATCCTGCACCACCGTGTAGCGGATCACCCTGGTCGAGCCGGTCTCGGGATCGACCTCGACGTCGCAGATATGGGTGGCGAAGGAGACGCCGGCGCCGTCGGCGACGAGCTCGCTATGGCCGGCGATCGGCCCGCCGGTCTTGCCGGACTGTGCGGCGATCTCCTTCAGCGACAGCTTGCCGAGATTGCCGTGCTTCTCGCCCTTGGCGACCGCATGGCCTTTTTCCCAGGCAACGTCGTCGACCGAGATGTCCCACATCTGCGCGGCGCGCTCGCACAGCACCTTGATGGCGTTGCGGGCGGCCGAGATGGTCGCCATCGAGGAGGAGAAGGTGCCGCGGCTGCCGTCGGTCATGTCGTTGTAACCGAGGCTGGAAGTGTCGGCGACGATCGCCTTGACCTGGCTGTAGTCGATGCCGAGCTCCTCCGCCGCCACCAGCGACAGCGACGCGCGGGAACCACCGACGTCGACTGTGCCGACGGCGAGCGACACCGTGCCGTCCATGCCGATGTTCAAGTCGGTGCAGGTCTGGCCGCCGAAGTTGAACCAGAAGCCGCAGGCCATGCCTCGGCCTTGGTTCTGAGCCAGCGGCGCGCGCATATGTGGGTGCTCCTTGACCGCCTCGAGCGTCGGTCCGATGCCGATCGGGCCGTAGACCGGGCCGTAGGAGGCGCGGGTGCCTTCCTGCGCCGCGTTCTTGATGCGGAACTCGACCGGATCGATGCCGATCTCCTTGGCGAGCTCGTCGACCGCGCTTTCCACCGCGAACGCCGCCATCGGCGCCGAGGGCGCGCGATAGGCCGCGGTCTTCGGCCGGTTGACCAGCACTTCGTAGCCGACGGTCTTGACGTTCTCCAGCTTGTAGCAGGCGAATGCCGTCATGGCGCCGATCTCCGCCCACATGCCGGCATAGGGGCCGCAAGTGTAGCGCAGCGTCGCTTCGGCGGCGGTGATCGTGCCGTCCTTCCGCGCGCCGATCTTGACGTCGATCGAGGTGGCGCTGGTTGGCCCCGAGGCGCGGAACACCTCGTCGCGGGTCATCACCAGCTTCACTGGGCGGCCGGCCTTGCGCGACAGGGCCAGCGCCACCGGCTCGGCCCAGACATGGGTCTTGCCGCCGAAGCCGCCGCCGATCTCGGAAGAGGTGACGCGCAGCTTCGAGACTTCGAGGCCAAGCAGCTGGGCGCAATGCTGGCGGTAGACGAAATGGCCTTGCGTGCAGACCCAGAGATCGGCCGTGCCGTCGGGATTGACGCTCGCCACGCAGGCATGCGGCTCGATATAGCCCTGATGCGTCTGCTCGGTCTTGAAGGAGCGCTCGACGACGAAATCGGCCTGGGCAAAACCCTGGTGGACGTCGCCATGGCCGTATTGCGTGCGCTTGGAGACGTTGGACGGCTTGACCGGCTTTTCCTCCAGCCCTTCGGTGAAGATGGCATCGTTGATGAGCGGGGCGTGGTGCTGCATCGCCTCGTCGACGTCGGTCACATGCGGCAGCACCTCATAGTCGACCTCGATCAGCTTCAGCGCCTGCCTGGCGGTGCGGGCATCGATCGCCGCCACCGCGGCCACGGCATGGCCGTCATAGAGCGCCTTCTTGCGCGCCATGCAATTGTCGAGGGTGTCGAACATGCCGGCATCGCCATCGGTCAGGTCCGGCAGGTCTTTCGCCGTGATCACCGCCTTCACGCCGGCGAGCTTTTCGGCCTTCGACGTGTCGATCTTCTTGATGATCGCGTGGGCGTGCGGGCTGCGAAGCACGCGGCCGACCAGCTGTCCGGCCATGTTGAAGTCGGCGCCGTAGCGGGCACGTCCCGTCACCTTGTCGACGCCGTCGGGGCGGAGGGGGCGCGTGCCGACAGATGAGAAGCTGCGTCCCGAGTAGCGCGGATCGAAATTCATCTCAGGCTCCCTTCATCACGTTTGCCGCGTCCTGGACGGCGCGCACGATCTTGTCATAGCCGGTGCAGCGGCAGAGATTGCCAGCCAGCCCGAAGCGGATTTCCTCCTCGCTCGGGGAGGGGTTCTTCTGGAGCAGATCCTTGGCCGCAATCAAAAAACCTGGCGTGCAGATGCCGCATTGCAAGGCCGCGTGCTCGAGGAATTTCTGCTGCAGCGGATGCAACTGGTCGCCATGCGCCATACCTTCGATGGTCTCGATCTGGCGGCCTTCGGCCTCGGCGCCGAGCACCAGGCAAGAGCACACCAGCCGGTTGTCGACGATGACGCTGCAGGCGCCGCAGTCGCCGGTCCCGCAGCCTTCCTTGGCGCCGGTCAGTCCCAGCCGGTCGCGCAGCACGTCGAGCAGCGTCTCGTCCGGCTGGCAGAGATATTCGACGTGATCGCCGTTGATTGTCGTTGAAACCGCTACACCGGCCATCATTTGCCTCCTGCACGCTCATAGGCGGTGGTGGCGACACGCTTCGCCAGCACACCCGCAACTTTCCGTCTGAATTCGATGGTGCCGCGCTTGTCGTCGATCGGGCGGCAGGCGCCCGCGCAGATCTTGGCGAGCCGCTCCAGCGTCGCCTCATCCAGCTTCGAGCCGACGAGCACCTCGGCCGCCTCCTCGACCAGCAGCACCGTGGGCGCCGCGGCGCCCAGCGCCACGCGGGCCGACTTGATCGCGCCCGCCTCGCCGAGCGTCAGGTTCACGCCGGCGCTGACCACGGCGATGTCCATCTCGGTGCGCGGAATGAAGCGCTGATAAGCGTCGCCCGCATTTGGCGCGCGCTTGTCGAGCAGGATCGCCTCGATGATCTCGCCCTTGGCCAGCGAGGTACGGCCCGGTCCGGTCGGCACGGCTTCCACGGGAATCGTGCGCCTGCCGTTCGGCCCGGCAACAACAGCCTTGGCGCCGGCAGCCACCAACGCCGGCACGCTGTCGGCGGCGGGCGAGGCGTTGCAGAGATTGCCGACGATTGTGCAGCGTCCCTGCACCTGCTTCGAGCCGATCAGCTTGGCCGCCTCGACGACGCCGGGCCAGGCCTTCTTCAGCGCCGCGTTCTCGCCGAGCACCGCGCAGGGCACCGCGGCGCCGATGCTGAAGCCGTCTGCCGTTTCCTTGATTTCGCTAAGGCCCGCTATCGCCTTGATGTCGACGATCAGCTCGGGCTCGATGAAGCCGCCCTTCATCCTCACCAGAAGGTCGCTGCCTCCGGCAAGGATCGCGGCCGGGCCGGCCGCGCTGGCCAACAGGCCGGCGGCCTCTTCTATTGATTGCGGACGTATGTAGCGCATCGTCTCCCCTTGGTGGTCATGATCAGATCGACCGTTATAAAGACTCTCCTTATAATGACCATCCGCTTCCTGCATTGCACCACCTAAGTCAGGCGCATTGCCCTAATTCCTACCCCTAAATTTTCTAAGCCTAGCCGCTAGAACTACTCGTTTGCGCCCGGCCGGCCAAGCCTCCACCATGCCCTGACGAGCCGGACATCGCATCCGGCAACAGGGAGGCTTCGATGACCGCTCTTGCCCGCAGGCCCTGGGTTCCCGCCCATTGCGAGGATTTTATCCAGGCGCTGGCAACCGCCACAAGCGGGCAGGGGAACGACGCCGTGCTCGCCGCGATAGAGGACGGCATCGCGCTCAACCGGCAAATCCACGAGGCCGACTGCATCAACCTCAATCCGGCGACCAATGTGATGAACCCGAAGGCGGAGGCCGCGCTTGCCGCCCGGCTCGGCTCGCGTCCGTCGCTCGGCTATCCCGGCGACAAATACGAGATGGGGCTGGAGGGCGTCGAACGCATCGAGGTCATCGCCGCCGAGCTTGCGGCGCAAGTCTTCGGCGCGAAATATGCCGAAATCCGCGTCCCTTCCGGCGCCATCGCCAACCTCTACGCTTTCATGGTCGCGGCGCGGCCGGGTGACGCCATCATCGCGCCGCCGCCGGCCATCGGCGGCCATGTCACGCATCATATGGCGGGCTGCGCCGGTCTGTGCGGGCTGGAGATCCATGCCGCGCCCGTCGATGCCGGCGGCTACACGGTCGATGTCGAGAGGCTCCGCGCACTTGCCCTTGAGATCCGGCCGAAGATGATCACCATCGGCAGCAGCCTCAACCTGCTGCCGCATCCCATCCAGGAAATCAGGGCGATCGCCGACGAGGTCGGTGCGCTGGTGCTGTTCGATGCCGCGCATCTCTGCGGCATGATCGCCGGACAGGCCTGGCAGCAGCCGCTGGAGGAGGGCGCCCATCTGATGACGATGAGCACCTATAAGAGCCTCGGCGGCCCGCCTTCGGGCCTGATCGTCACCAACGACGCCGAGATCGCCGAAAAGCTCGACCGCATCGCCTTTCCCGGCATGACCGCCAATTTCGATGCCGCCAAGGCCGCCGCCCTGGCCATCACCATGCTCGACTGGAAGGCGCATGGCCGCGCCTATGCCGCCGCCATGGCCGGCACCGCCAAGGCGCTGGCGAGCGCGCTGGCTGAGCGCGGCCTGCCGGTGTTCTCGACCGCGAAGGGGCACACCGCCTCGCACCAGCTCGCCATCGAGGCGGCGGAGTTCGGCGGCGGCCAGGCGGCGGCGAAGCGGCTGAGGCGTGCGAACATCCTCACCTGCGGCATCGGCCTGCCGGTCACGGGGGTCGATGGCGACATGAACGGCCTGCGCTTCGGCACGCCGGAGATCGTGCGCTGGGGCATGACGGAGAAGGACATGCCCGAGCTTGCCGCCCTCATCGCCAGGGGACTGCGTGGCAACGATGCCGTGGAGGATGTCGCGGCGGATGTGAGTGCATTCCGGCGCCGGTTCACGAAGCTGCATTTCGTCAGCTGAGCGCCTGAACCCGCGGGCAGGGAGCCCGCTTCGTCAAAAGCAAGGGCCGCGGGCGAGAAGCCCGCCTTCTTCAACAAAGGGGAATGACCATGCGCATGATTCTGCGATTGATGACTGCTGCCCTGATGGCCGCCGCCGCCGGCGTCGCCAGGGCGGATATCGTGCTCGGCGTCGCCGGCCCGATGTCGGGGCCGAACGCCGCCTATGGCGAGCAGTACCGCGTCGGCGTCGAGACGGCGATCCAGCGCATAAACGCCAATGGCGGCGTGCTCGGTCAAAAGCTCAGCGTCTCGGTCGGTGACGATGTCTCCGACCCCAAGCAGGGCGTGTCGGTCGCCAACAAGTTCGTCGCCGACGGCGTGCACTATGTCGTCGGCCACTACAATTCCGGTGTCACCATTCCGGCCTCGGAGATTTATGCAGAAAACGGCGTGCTCTTCGTCACGCCCACGGCCACCAACCCGATGGTGACTGAGCGAGGCCTATGGGACGCGTTCCGCGCCTGCGGCCGCGACGACCAGCAGGGCATCATCGCCGCGAAATTCGTGCTCGAGCGTTTTGCCGGCAAGAAGGTCGCGATCGTCGACGACAAGTCGACGGCCGGCAAGGGCCTCGCCGACGAGATGGCCAAGGCCTACAATTCCGGCGGCGGCAAGGAGGTGCTGCGCGAGGAGATCAACCCGGGCGAGAAGGACTACAGCGCGCTTGTCGCCAAGATCAAGGAGTCGGGCGCCGACCTTGTCTATTACGGCGGCCAGCACACAGAGGCCGGCCTGATCGTGCGCCAGATGCACGACCAGGGCGTCAAGACGGTCCTGATGGGCGGCGACGTCATATCCAACAGCGAGTTCGGCGCCATCGGCGGCGATGGCGCGGCCGGCACGCTGATGACGTCCTTCCCCGATCCGGCGAGCTTTCCCGAAGCCAAAGACGCGGTCGCCGACCTGAAGGCGAAGAACGTGCCCACTGAAGCCGTCACGCTCTATGCCTATGCCGCCACCCAAATCCTCGCCGAGGCGATCGCCAAGGCCAAGGTCGACGACCCGAAGGCGGCGTCCGAGTATCTCCATTCGGGAGCGGCTATCCCGACCGTGCTTGGCACCATTTCCTATGACGACAAAGGGGATATCAAGCAGCCGGGCTTCGTCGTATTTGAGTGGCGGAAGGTCGACGGCAAGCTCATTCCGGTGGCCCTCAAATAGACTTGAGGTCCTGGAGGCGAGCGCAGGCGGTCGCCGTTCTTTCGCTCGAAGCATTGCCGCGCCGTCATGGCAGGCGGCGCGGCATTTGGGAAAGCTGCAGATGGCCGTCAATCCGCCGCGACCGCGCATGCCGCCGCTCAACGCCCTCAGGGCCTTCGAGGCGGCGGCACGCCATGAAAGCTTCGCCAAGGCGGCGGACGAACTCGGCGTGACCCCCGCCGCCGTCTCGCATCAGGTGAAGGCGCTGGAGGCTTGGCTAGGCTCTCCGCTCTTCGTGCGCCACGCGCAAGGCCTGCACCTCACCGATGCTGGGCGTTCGGCGCTACCCTCGTTTTCCACCGCTTTCGACGCCCTGGGGCTCGCCGTGCAGGAATTGCGCATCTCGGCGCCCCGGCCGCAGGTCAGCGTTGCGGCATTGCCTTCGATCGCGCAGCTCTGGCTGGCGCCGCGGCTGCCGGCCCTACGCGCGGCGCATCCGGCGCTGCGCCCCTCCATTCATGCGCTGGAAGAGCCGCCGGACTTCCGGCGCGAGCCTTTCGACCTCGCTATTTTCCTCACCAGATCGGGCGCCGGCCGATCCTTCAAGCTCTGCGACGACGTCATCTTTCCTGTCTGCGCGCCGGCGTTGGCCAGACAATTGAAGACGCCGGCCGAACTTTCCTCGCAGTTCCTGCTCTGGGACACCACCTGGACGGAGGATTGGAGCCTTTGGTTCGAAGTCGCCGGCGTGAAAGGCCCGTCGATCGAAACGGGTTCCGAATTCTCGCTCTACAGCATGGCTGTGCAGGCCGCCGTCGACGGCACCGGCGTTTTGATGGGGCATGAGGCGCTGGTGTCGCGCGCTCTTGCCGCCGGCTCGCTGGTGGCGCCTTTTCCCGAATTGCGCGTGCCGACCGGCCGCGCTCTCTCGATTCTCGCACCGGACCGTCCGCCCGCGCCCGCCGCCACCATGATCGACTGGCTGTTGGCAGAGGAGGTGGCAGCGCGCGGCTGAGGCCGCCGGACTCGCCCGTCGCGGTCCACGGGGTCAAGACGCCAGGCGAGGTCTACGCCGCTGCCATTCGCGCCCGCACCAGCGTCGCGGCGGCGTGGCCGGCGGCCGTGATGTAGTCGGGATTGTGGTGGATCAGCATGCTGGAAAAGGCGCCGTCCATCAGAAGCACGATCTCGCGCGCCAGCATCTTCGGCTCGCGCACGCCATGGCTAGAAAGCTCGCCCGCCAGCCATTTCTCGAAATTGCTCTTATGGCGCGAGCCCGCCTTCACCGCCGGATGGCCGGGCATCGCGGCGAGCTCGGCGGCCGTGCGCAGGAAGCCGCAGCCCTTCCATTTGACGTGCCGCGCCACGCGCGCCAGATGGGTGAAGATCGCCGCGACCTTCTTGTCCGCGCCGCCTTGCGCCGCCTCGAACCAGCCGGCCATCTGCTTGAGGTTCGGCTGGTCGCGGCTGTCGAGATAGGCCGTGATCAGCTCGTCCTTGCTCTTGAAGTGGTAGTAGAGCGTGCGCTTGGTCAGCCCCGCCTTTTCCGCCACGGCATCGACGCTGACCCGGCCGATGCCTTCGGCATAGAAGAGTTTTGCAGCCGCGTCGACGAGGCGTTTCCTGGTTGGATTGGGCTTCTCGGTCATCCGTCAAGTATACCGACTAGTGAATATACAAACAAGCCGGAAGCTGATCCCTTGCAGCCGTTCCACAGAGCAATTCCAGGAAACTGCGCAGCGGTTTCCGTTCGGAATTGCGGAGAAAACGAACGGCTAAGGAGAACACTATGACCGAGCCCGTGCTTTGCGACATCCGCGACCGCATCGCGGTGCTGACGCTCAACCGCCCCGAAAAGCTCAATGCCCTGAATTACGACCTTATCGACCGCCTGCTGGCGATCCTCGACAGGATAGAGACCGACGATGCCGTGCGTGCCGTGATCCTCACCGGGGCAGGGGAGCGCGCCTTCTCGGCCGGCGGCGACATCCACGAATTCGCGTTGAGCGTGGCCGAAGGCACGGATGTCGCGCTGCGCGATTTCGTCATGCGCGGCCAGCGGCTGACGGCGCGGCTGGAAGCGTTCCGCAAGCCGGTCATCGCCGCCGTCAACGGCCTTGCCTTCGGCGGTGGCTGCGAGATCACCGAGGCGGTGCCGCTGGCGGTCGCCAGCGACCGCGCCCTGTTCGCCAAGCCCGAAATAAAGCTCGCCATGCCGCCGACCTTCGGCGGCACGCAGCGCCTGCCGAGGCTTGCCGGGCGCAAACGCGCGCTCGAACTGCTGCTTACCGGCGAGCCTTTCTCGCCCGCGCGGGCGCTGGAACTCGGGCTGGTCAACAAAGTCGTGCCGCATGAGGAGCTGATGCCGGCCGCGCTCGATCTTGCGAACCGCATCATCCGCCATTCGCAGGCGGCGGTGGCTGGCATTCTCACCGCGGTGGCGCGCGGCATCAACCTTAGCATCGCCGAGGGCCTGCTGGTCGAGGCCGAGCAGTTCGCCCGCATGGCCCCGACCGCCGACCTCGGCGAAGGGCTCAGCGCCTGGATCGAGCGGCGCCAGCCCATCTATGACGGCTCATGGACGCACGTCACCCAGCTGAGCGAGGCACGGCTCGCCTCGCTTCGGCTCGACCCCGCGGCGGATTAGGGCGCCGCGTTGAGGCGACCCTTCATGTTGGGGTGGAAGCGGCAGAAATAGTCGACCGCTCCCGCTTGCTTGAGGGTGATCCGGCCTTTCGATTTCGGCGGGATCATCACCTCCCAGCCGCCCTTCACCGTCGCGGTGTGGGCGATGACGTCCTTGTTCACCCACTCGATCGTGTCGCCCACCTTGGCCTCGACGCTCGCCGGCGAGTAGACCAGCCTGTCGATCGTCACCTCGATGGTGGCGGCGAGCGCCGGCGAAGCGACAAGCGCCAGCGCCAGCGAGCCGAGCAGCGATAACGCGCCCGCCCTCATTTCAGCGTGCCGGCGACATGCTCGGCATGCTGCTCATGTCCCTGGAAGATTTTCAGCCCGGTCTCGAGCAGGCTCTTCAGCTCGGCATTGCTGGCCGAAGGAATGAGCAGGGTTTCGAGCGCGCCGTTGACCTGCTTGTGATAGGCGACCTCGTTCTCGATATAGGCCTTGTCGAAGGCAGTGCCCTCGAGCTTCGCCAGCTTGGCGCGCTCTTCCTTCGCCGCTTTGGTCAGCGCCTGGCTGGTGGCGTTGTCTTCCGGCTTCACCTTCAGCTTCTTCACCAGGTCGAGAGCCTGCTTGTTCACCGCCTCGTGGTCGCGCTCCATATCCTTGGCAAAGTCGACGACCTCCTTGGTTTTCGACTTCTGGATCGCCAGCTTCGCCGCCTCGATGTCGAGCACGCCGGCTGTATAGGCGATATGGGCGATCTGCGGGTCGGTCGGCTTCTCGGCGGCCTCAGCCAGCGGCGCTGCGCTGAGGAGGAGGAAGGCTGCGAGGGCTGCGGTCGGTCGGATAAACATGGCATCTCCTTCGCCCGGCACAGAGGCACCGGGCTCCATTCTGGGTTGACGGCCATTGGATGCGGGAGAGGGCGAAACGTTCCCGGGAAAAGTCGCGGGACACATACTCATCACTTCGTCATCTTAGGGTCTGCGCGCGTCGCTTTGCTCCTGCTACGCCCAGGATGACGAGGCGATGGCGGCGATGCCTATCCTCAACGCGGGCTTCGCAAAATCTGAACGCGCCTCAGGCCTCGAACCCCAGCCTCTTCATCACCGCCTGCGTGAGCCGTTCGCAGCGCCGGCCGGCGAAAGGAAAAGCGTCGAGCAGCACCGGGCCGATCTCGTCGTCCAGCGCCTTGCGCACCAAGGCACGCGCCCGGTGCAGCCTTGTCTTCACCGTTTCCGGCCTGATGCCGAGCAGGTCGGCGGTTTCCTCGATGCTCAACCCCTCGATGACGCGGGCGACGAAGACCGTGCGATAGACATCGGGAAGGCTGTCGGTCGCCCGCTCGACAAGCCCGAGGATCTGCCGCTGCGCCATTGTCCGCTCCGGATCGTCGCCAGGGTTCAGGTCATTTGAATTCAACGGAAACCGGATGATCTGCGCGTCAGGGTTTTCAGGCATTGCCACGATGCGTTTTCTCTTGCGCAGCCGGCCGAGCGCCTCGTTGATGACGATGCGCGACAGCCAGGTCGAGAGCGAGGCATCGCCGCGGAAGCTGTCGAGGCTGGCGAAGGCGCGCATATAGGCTTCCTGCACGATGTCCTCGGCCTCGGCGTCGTTGCGCACCACGCCGCGCGCGATGCGGTAGAGCCGCTGGTTGTGCGTCTTGATGATCAAGCGAAAGGCGCCCGGGTCCCGTGCCAGGGCCCGGTGCACCAACGTCATCTCGCCGGCCTCCGCCGCCGAAACCGCGGCGGCCTGACTTGCTGATTTCATCATCGCGCCCCGATCTCCCAACAGGCGTTGCATCCGGGCAATTGGACGCGCCTGCCGGCAAAAGGTTCCCGGATTTTCCCGATCCGGTCGCGCGCTATGCTACAGCTTTCAGCGGCGGCCTGTCTGCAGCCTGCGCGCGGGCGGCGGCGGCAAGCAGATCGGTCTGGGTGATGAGTCCGATAATATGCCGTCCGGCGTCGACGATCACCACCGCATGGCTGCGCCCGTCGGTCAGCAGCGGCAGCAGGCTCATCGCCGGCGTCTCGGGCGAGGCCGTGCCGGCCTTCGACATCACGCCCTTCACGGTGTCGGTCGCTTGCGTCAGTTCGCGCAGGCCGACGGCGCCGACCAGCCTCGCCTCGGCGTCGACCACCGGCAGGGTGCGGATATTGTGGTCGAGAAGCTGCTTGCGCGCCTCGTCGGCGGTGGCGTTCTCCGACATCGAGATCACGTCGCGGGACATGATGTCCCGGCAGAGCAGCGTCCGATGCGCGCGCACCATCGCCTGCAGCTCGACCTGGCGCAGCAGCCTTTCGATGTCGTCACGGTCGATGTCGAAGGTCTCGTCGAGTGCCGCCAGGGCGGCATCGACATCCTCGGGCCGGAAGCCGACGCGCTCCGCCGGCGGCCGGTCGGCTGTGCCGTGGCTGTTGGCGGCAGGCTGAGGCACATGCGGATAGTTGCGCCGCGACAGCTTGTGGAACAGGAAACCGAGCGTCACCAATATGATCGAGTTCAGCGCTACCGGCACGAAGGGAAACAGGAAGCCGGCGCTGATCACGGCCGGCCCGCCAAGCACGCCGGTGAGGGCTGCTGCACCGCCCGGCGGATGCAGCGAGCGCGTGAAAGACATGGCTGCGATCGCCAGCGCCACCGCCAGCCCGGAGGCGATCACCGGGTTGTGCACGAAATGCGCCACCGTCACGCCGACCAGCGCGGAGATCGTGTTGCCGCCGATGATCGACCAGGGCTGCGCCAGCGGGCTCGACGGCACGGCAAAGAGCAGCACGGCGGACGCGCCCATCGGCGCCACCAGCATCGCCACATGCGGTCCGTTGCCCATGGCGAGCCCGCTGATCACGCCGGTCAGCGCGATGCCGATGGTCGCGCCGATGCAGGCAAGCAGCCGCTCGCGCAGCGTCGCGCCGGCAAGGATCGGAACGAAGAGGCGGAACGCCATGGCAGCCCCAGGTCGATGGCTTGAACTGTCGAATGGTGGAATTTGCGCTGCCCGCAATGCCGCCGAAGCCACGGATTTGGAAGCCAAACCAATCCGTATATTCGCGGCTGGAGAGAATATTATTGCAGCGCGGATCGCCTGCGAGATGCCGCCAGCGGCCTCGGCTTTCTCAATCGCGCCAAGGTCTTAGGCCGTCCGCGGATTCAGTTTGGCAACGGCTCTAGCCCGTCGCTCAGGCCTCGACCGCGGCGGCGAGGCCGCGCTGGATGTCGGCCTTGAGGTCCTCGACGTCTTCGAGCCCGATCTGCAGGCGGATCAGCGGCCCGGCATAGGAGCCCTTGGCGATGGTGCGGTCGCCGAGGAAAACCGGCACCGCAAGGCTCTCATAGCCGCCCCAGGAGTAGCCGAGGCCGAAGATGGTCAGCGCGTCGAGGAAGGCGTGCTGCGCCTTCTGTCCGCCGCCATTCAGAACGATCGAAAAGACGCCGCTCGAGCCGCAGAAATCGCGCTTCCAGAGCGCATGGTCGGGATGGCTCGGCAGCGCCGGATGCAGCACCTGCGCCACGCTCGGCTGCTCCTCCAGCCAGCGCGCGATTTCGAGCGCGCTCTTCTGGTGCTGCTCCAGCCTCACCCCCATGGTGCGCAGGCCGCGCAGCGTCTGATAGATGTCGTCCGGGCCCGAACAGCAGCCCAGCGTGCAGAACCCTTCATAGAGCTGCTTCCAGCAAGCCTCATTGGCCGAGACCAGGCCGAGCAGCACGTCCGAATGGCCGGCCGGGTATTTGGTTGCCGCATGGATCGAGATGTCGACGCCGTGGTCGAGCGGCTTGAAGTAGATCGGCGTCGCCCAGGTGTTGTCCATCATGACGATGGCATTTGCCGCATGCGCCGCCTTGGCGATCGCCGGAATGTCCTGCACCTCATAGGTGTTCGATCCCGGCGACTCGGTGAACACCACCTTGGTGTTGGGCTTGATCAGCGATGCAATTCCGGCGCCGATGCGCGGATCGTAATATTCGACTTCGATGCCGAGTCGCTTCAGCATGGTATCGGCGAAATTCCGCGTCGGGTGATAGACCGAATCGACGATCAAAACATGGTCGCCGGCCGAGACGAAGGTGAGTAGGGGAATCGTCACCGCGGCCAGTCCCGACGGCACGGCGATCGTGCCGGTCGAGCCTTCCAGCGCATCGACGGCGAGCGTGAGCGCATCCATCGTCGGTGTGCCGCGCGTGCCGTAGGTGTATTTCTGGCTTCGCGAGGCCATCGAGGCGGCGTCGGGGTAAAGCACCGTCGAGGCATGCACGACCGGCGGATTGACGAAGCCGAAATAGTCGCGCGGGTTGTTGCCGGAATGGGCAAGCCGCGTGTTGATGCCGATGTTGCTGCCGTCTGTCGCCATAGTTCGTCGCTCGTCGCCCATAGTTCGTCGCTCGTCGCAGTGTGTCAGGGGCTCAGCCATAGAGCGGTGGAACTGGTCGCGCAACCGCTGCGAACCCGCCAAGCGATGGTGTTTGGCTGGGCCAAATGAGAGGTCGCCGGCTCATCTTTCGTGCCCTTTGCAGGCCTCCGGCGACGGTGCGCCAGAGGCAGCCCGGCGCGCCTTTCTTCGCTACGAATCACGCCAGTCCTTCCATTGCCGCCAACAAGTAGTAAGAGGCGGGAGTTCAGGTAATGGCCAAAATTTCGATGGCGCCGGACTTGCCGGTCCCGGCTGCAGCTCTTGACCAATTTGCGAGCGCTTTTGGCTGCAATTCGGTGATTTGCGGCAATCGGTTTTCAAACGTGTCGCAATTCGGTCATTTCCCTTGACCTCACAGGAATAATCGCCTTCGATGCGTTTCGTGAATGGGAGGCAGTGCATCGGCGAAACGATGCGGGTCCGGGAGCGGGCCTAAGTGGGAGCTGCATTCACAAACGAAAAAAGATCAAGCGTCGCCTGCAATTAGGGGCGCCTGTAACAGAAAAGGGTCTGTGGGTCATGAAACACATTGCATTGGGCATGCTTGGCGCCACCGCGCTCGGGCTCATGGCGTCCGCCGCTTCGGCCGGCACGCTCGACACCGTCAAGCAGAAGGGCTTCATCCAGTGCGGCGTCTCGACCGGCCTCGCCGGCTTCTCGGCGCCGGACGACAAGGGCGACTGGAAGGGCATCGATGCGGATTTCTGCCGCGCCGTCGCGGCCGCCGTCTTCGGTGACGGCTCCAAGGTCAAGTTCACGCCGCTCAGCGCCAAGGAGCGTTTCACCGCCCTCCAGTCGGGCGAGATCGATATCCTCTCGCGCAACACCACCTGGACGAGCAACCGCGACAGCGCGCTCGGCCTCGATTTTGTCGGCGTCACCTATTATGACGGCCAGGGCTTCATGATCAACGCCAAGAAGCTGCCAGGTGTGAACTCCGCGCTGCAGCTTTCGGGCGCCGCGGTCTGCGTGCAGAGCGGCACCACCACGGAGCTCAACCTCGCCGACTACTTCAAGAAGAACAAGATGGAGTACAACCCCGTCGTGTTCGAGAAGCTGGAAGAGGTCAACGCCGCCTATGATTCCGGTCGCTGCGACGCCTACACCACCGACCAGTCCGGCCTCTACGGCATCCGCCTGACGCTCTCCTCGCCCGCCGACCACGTCGTGCTGCCCGAGATCATCTCCAAGGAACCGCTCGGCCCGGCTGTGCGCCAGGGCGACGATCAATGGGCCCACATCGCGCGGTGGACGTATTTCGCGCTGCTCAATGCCGAGGAAGCCGGCATCACGCAGGCCAATGTCGAGGAGATGAAGTCGTCGACCGATCCGAACATCCAGCGCCTCCTTGGCACTGAGCCCGATGGCAAATACGGCGCCGATCTCGGCCTCTCCAACGACTGGGTTGTCAACATCATCAAGGCGGTCGGCAACTACGGTGAAATGTTTGAGCGCAATGTCGGCTCGGGTAGCCCGCTCAAGATCGCGCGCGGCATCAACGCTCTGTGGACGAAGGGCGGCCTGCAATATGGTCCGCCGGTTCGCTGATTGAAATGTGATCCGGGAGGCAGGTCGTCTGCCTCCCGGTTTCTCTTTTCAGGGGATCGTCTATGGCTTCGCAGGAAATCCTTCGGCAGGAGCCGGGTCGCGGCTCCTTCATCAATGACCCGAAAATACGCGCCCTGTTCTTTCAGACGCTGGTCGTAATTCTTCTGTTCGTTTCGATCTGGTGGATCGTCAACAACGTCATCGAGAACCTCCAGCGCCTTCATATCGCTTCAGGCTTCCAGTTCCTCAGGAACAGGGCCGGTTTCGATATCTCCGACACGCCGATTGCCTATACGTCGGACGCAACCTATGGCCGTGCGCTCATCGTCGGCTTGCTCAACACAATCATCGTTGCCGCCGCCGGCATTGTCCTGGCCACCATAGTCGGCTTCATCATTGGCATCGGCCGGCTATCGCAAAATTGGCTGATCCGTAAGATCTGCACGGTCTATGTCGAGATCTTCCGCAATATCCCGCCGCTGCTGGTCATCTTCTTCTGGTATTCGGGCGTGCTCGCGGTGCTGCCGCCGCCGCGCGAGAGCTATCACCTGCCGTTCGGCTCCTTCCTCAACCAGCGCGGCTTCTATTTTCCGCGCGGTGTCTGGGGCGACGGCTCCTGGCTGGTTCTGGTCGCTTTCGTCGTGGCGCTCGCCATGGCGTGGTTTGTCGCGCACCGGGCGCGCCAGCGGCAGATGGCCACCGGCCAGCAATTTCCGGTGTTCTGGACCTCGGTCGCCCTGATCGTCGGCCTGCCCGTGCTCGCCTTCCTGCTCGCCGGCATGCCGCTTACCTTCGACTTCCCGAAGCAGTCGACCTTCAATCTGACAGGCGGATTTCAGATCAAGCCTGAGTTCCTGTCGCTCCTGCTGGCGCTTTCCTTCTACACGGCCGCCTTCATCGCCGAGATCGTGCGCGCCGGCATCAAGGGCGTGAGCAAAGGCCAGAGCGAAGCGGCGGCTGCACTCGGCCTGCGTTCCGGCCCGATCCTGCGCCTGGTGGTGATCCCGCAGGCGATGCGCATCGTCATCCCGCCGCTCACCAGCCAGTATCTGAACCTGACCAAGAACTCGTCGCTGGCGATCGCCATCGGCTACCCCGATCTCACCGCCACCGCCGGCACGGTGCTCAACCAGACCGGCCAGGCGGTCGAGGGCGTGTTTCTCATGATGATCGCCTATCTGGTGCTGAGCCTCGTCACCTCTGCAGTGATGAACGTGGTCAACGCCAGGATGGCGCTGGTGGAGAGGTAGAGCCATGCAGGAACACGACATGTCCTGGGTGCGCACCGAGATGACGCTGGCGCAGCCGGCGCCTCCTGGCGAGCGCGGCGCCTATGCCTGGGTGCGCAAGAACCTGACCGCCTCGGTTGGCGACACTATCCTGACCATCCTCGGCATCGCCATAGTCGCCTGGATCCTGCCGCAGGTCATCAACTGGGCCTTCATAAACGCAGTGTGGACCGGGCCGGACCGCACGGTCTGCGCCACCGTCTCGCAAGGCGGTATCCAGCCCGACGGCTGGACCGGCGCCTGCTGGGCTTTCGTCAACGCCAAGTTCGGCCAGTTCATGTTCGGCACCTATCACATCGAAGAACGCTGGCGGCCTATCCTGGTCGCCATCCTGTTCGTGGTGTTGCTGGTGCCTATGCTGATCCCGCGCGTGCCGCGCAAGGGGCTGAACGCCATCCTGCTCTTCCTCGTGCTGCCGGTCGTCGCCCACTTCCTTTTGGTCGGCGGCGTGTTCGGCCTGCCGCATGTCGAGACCTCGCGCTGGGGTGGGCTGCTGGTGACGCTCAGCCTCTCCTTCGTTGGTATGGCCGTGTCGCTGCCCTTGGGCATCGCTTTGGCGCTCGGCCGTCGCTCCCAGATGCCGATCGTCAAATGGCTGTGCGTCGTCTTCATCGAGACGGTGCGCGGCATTCCGCTGATCACCGTGCTGTTCTTCGCCAGCGTCATGCTGCCGCTTTTCCTTCCCGAGGGCGTCACCTTCGACAAGTACCTCAGGGCGCTGATCGGCGTGTCGCTGTTTGCCGCCGCCTATATGGCGGAAGTGGTACGCGGCGGCCTGCAGGCGATCCCGAAGGGCCAGTATGAGGGCGCCGATTCGCTCGGCCTCGGCTATTGGCAGAAGATGGGCTTGATCGTGCTGCCGCAGGCGCTGAAGCTGGTCATTCCCGGCATCGTCAACACCTTCATCGGCATGTTCAAGGACACCAGCCTGGTGCTCATCATCTCGATGTTCGACCTGCTCGGCGTGGTGAAGCAGAATTTCTCCGATCCCAACTGGGCGACGCCGCAGACCCCGAAGTCCGGCCTGATCTTCGCCGCCTTCGTGTTCTGGCTGTTCTGCTTCGGCATGTCGCGCTATTCAATGTACACCGAGCGCCGGCTGGACACCGGCTACAAACGATAAAAAGGGGAATTGGCCATGGCCACCGAAAACGCCGTCAGCGCGGAAGACCTCAAGGTCGACGCCAAGAAGATGCACATCTCGACGACAGATGTCGCCATCGACATCGTCGGCATGCACAAATGGTATGGCGAGTTCCATGTGCTGAAGGACATCAACCTCAAGGTGATGCGTGGCGAGCGCATCGTCATCTGCGGTCCGTCCGGCTCCGGCAAGTCGACCATGATCCGCTGCATCAACCGCCTGGAAGAGCACCAGAAGGGCAAGATCATCGTCGACGGCAAGGAACTCACCAACGATCTGAAGAAGATCGACGAGGTGCGCCGCGAGGTCGGCATGGTGTTCCAGCACTTCAATCTGTTCCCGCATCTGACAATCCTGGAGAACTGCACGCTGGCGCCGATCTGGGTGCGCAAGACGCCGAAGAAGCAGGCCGAGGAAATCGCCATGCATTTCCTGAAGCGCGTCAAGATCCCGGAGCAGGCCAACAAATATCCTGGACAGCTCTCCGGCGGCCAGCAGCAGCGCGTGGCGATCGCCCGCTCGCTCTGCATGAACCCGCGCATCATGCTGTTCGACGAGCCGACCTCGGCGCTCGACCCGGAAATGATCAAGGAAGTGCTGGAGACGATGGTTGGCCTTGCCGAAGAAGGCATGACCATGCTGTGCGTCACCCACGAGATGGGCTTTGCCCGCAAGGTCGCCAACCGGGTGATCTTCATGGATCAGGGCCAGATCGTCGAGCAGAACACGCCGGCCGAGTTCTTCGATAATCCGCGCCATGAGCGGACGAAACTGTTCTTGTCGCAGATCCTGCACTGAGGCGGCGGCCGGTAACAGGGTGCTCGAAGCGCCTCTCCGCTTCGTCATTCTAGGGCGGAGCAAGGAGTGAAGCGACGGCGCAGACCCTAGAATCCATCCCGTGACATCGGGGCTTCGCTGCGGTTCAGAATTCTGCGCCGTTGCGCCCTACGGCAAAGATCCCGGCATGGATCCTCGGGTCAAGCCCGAGGATGACGAAGTTACGAACGGCTTCGGCCAGTCTCGCGGCGGCAAATGCGACAGACCTACCGCGCCTGATGCGAAAATTCCTGCGATACCTTGCGACATTAGTGGCGGCGGCGCTTCTAGCCGCGGCGATCGGAACATTGGTGCCGCACCCGCTCTGGCCGGCAGCGAGAGCCGCAGGCGAGAGCACCCGGCACATACTGGTTCTGAAGAACGCGATCCATACCGACATTGCGATACCGCTGGATGATGATGTACGCCGGCGCTTCCGTTTTCTCGTCGAGGCCGGCCAGCCTGCCGATGCGCCGGCCGCGCGCTATTTCGTCTTCGGCTGGGGCGGCCGCGCCTTCTATCTGGAGACGCCAAACTGGTCCGAACTGAAGGCCGCGCCTGTCTTGAAGGCGCTGACGCTCGATACCTCGGTCATGCATGTCGACGTCGCCGGCGCAATTGAAGAGCCGCATCCCAATGTCGCCGGCTTCGACATCGACGAGGCGCATTTCTCCGCGCTGCTTGATTACATTCAGGCGAGTTTCCAACAGGGGTCGAACGGGCCGATGGTTATCGACAATGCTGGCTATTCTAGCTTCGATCCCTTTTACGAGGCCAATGGCAATTTCAACGCGCTGATCGGCTGCAACACCTGGACGGCGGCGGCACTGCGCACCGCCGGCCTGCGCACCGGCTGGTGGAATCCGTTGCCGGTGTCGCTGGGGGTGGTCGTTGAGGTTGTATGATTGAGGTGGCGCTCCGCGAACTGGCAAATATCGCGTTCCTTCGCGCCCCCTCTGTCCTGCCGGACATCTCCCCACGAGGTGGGAGATTGGCAGTTGGAGCGCCGGCTCTCATCCTGCAACGTTGACCATTGGCGAAGGCAGCGGTGACAGCTGATCTCCCCCCAAAGTGGGGGAGATGTCCGGCAGGACAGGGGGGGCGCTGTCCCGCCGGCCAATCCAATTTCGTCGGCCGCCCGCTACGCCCCTACCGCCTCACCACCTTCCGCTCCTCCCAGCCATAGAGCCAGTCGAGATCCGCCGCGAGTTTCTCCGCCGGCCGCGTCGCCAACACCAGGTTGCGCGCGATCGCAACCGGGCCCCATGCGTGCCAGGCCAGGCGGTTGAGCGCGCCGCGTCTGATCACCTTCTCGATGCGCGAGCGCCTGCGATTTTCCCATGTGGAGAGGTTCTGCCGCCGATCGCCGGGGAAGCCGGCGACCAGATCGGCGAGCGTCGCGGCATCCTCGATCGCCATCGCCGCGCCCTGCGCCGCGAACGGGGTCATGGCGTGCGCCGCGTCTCCGATCAGGGCTACGCCCTGCGGCATCGTCCAGCGCGTCTGCTCGACGGTGTGGATCGGAAACGCCGTCCATGGCCCGGCGAGCGCGACAAGCCTTGCCAGCGCGGGCGATGTGCCGCGCATGGCGCTGGCGAGAATGGCGGGATCGGCATGGCCGGACCAGCCTTCGGCGATGCGCTCGCCCTTGGTGAAAGCGGCGAGGTTGAAGTCGCTGCCTTTGCTCACCGGATAGGCGACCATATGGAAGCCGGGATGGAGGAAGGCGGTGATGCAGTCGCCGGCGGCGATCGCCGCAAAAGCCTGGCCGGCGGCGCTTGTCGCTGCGACCGTTGCGCGCCAGGCCAGCTCGCCCGAGAAGCGGTTCTTCCCGAAGGCCGGCTCTCGACCCGCAAGCAGCCTGCGAACCGACGACCAGACGCCGTCGGCGCCGATCAGCAGGCTGCCGGCGGCCTCGATGCTGCCGCCATCCGTTTCGGCGGCGACGGCGATGTCTTGCGGGTGAACAGCGACGTCCGTTACCCGCGCGCCGGTGACGAGTTGGATTTCAGGATGCTCTGCCATCCGCGCCGTCAGCGCCGTCTGCAGGTCGGCGCGGTGTGCCACCAGATAGGGCGCGCCCCAGCGCTCTTCGCCGGCCTGGCCGAGCGGCACGCGCGCCAGTTCGCGCAAGGTGGCAGCGTCCTTCAGCACCACCGCTTCCGGGCGGATCGCGTTCAGCCGCAACCGGTCGAGCGCACCGAGCCGGCTGAGGATACGGGTTGCGTTGGGAGAAAGCTGGATGCCGGCGCCCACCGCTTCGAGCTGGCCGGCCTGTTCCAGCACCGTGACGGCATGGCCGTGTTCGGCAAAGGCAAGAGCTGCCGTCAGTCCGGCGATTCCGGCCCCGGCGATGACGACCTGCCGGGACCGCGCCTCCTCCATGGTCTAGCGGTCACCCAGATCCGCGATCAGGCGGCCTGGTCGATATAGAGGCAGCCGGCAGGCTCGGTTTCCGTCGCCTTCAGCTTCGGCGAATAGCGGTAGAGCGTCGAGCAGTAAGGGCAGACCTTTTCATTGTCGTCGCCCATGTCGAGGAATACATGCGGGTGGTCGAAAGGCGGGTTGGCGCCGGTGCACATGAATTCCTTGACGCCGATATCGATCGCCGGATGGCCCGCGTCGTTCTGGAAATGGGGAATGGTACCGCCTGCCATCGTCGTCTCCTTCAGTTCGGCCCGTTTGCATCTGGATCATAACCGGCCGGTTTGCAAGATCGATGAAATGAAACTGTCGCAAAAGGCTGGCAGAGGATAAGTTGAGCCGATTAAGCGCATGAGGCCGGAAACGAAGCGATTCCGTGACATCATGCGTCATAAAGGCATGTTAGAGCGTGCATAGCGCGTCCGGCGGCGTATGGCGCTCAAAGAACGACGTTGTGGGCAAGAGCAGGAACCATGAACGAACTAAAGCCGGTGCAGAGCGAGTTCATCACCGTCGAGGCGGCGAGCCCGGACGGCGGCAATCCAGACCGTTTCGTCAACCGCGAGTTTTCCTGGCTGCAGTTCAACCGCCGGGTGCTCGAGGAATCGCTGAACGAGCATCACCCGCTGCTCGAGCGCGTCCGCTTCCTGTCGATCTCGGCCGCAAATCTCGACGAGTTCTTCATGGTGCGCGTCGCCGGCCTCGCCGGTCAGGTGCGCGAGGGCATCGCGTTGAAGAGCCCGGACGGCCGCACGCCCGAGCAGCAGTTGGAGCAATTGCTGCGCGAGGTCGAGCGCCTGCAGGAAGACCAGCAGAAGAGCCTGTCGGCTCTGATGGAGCTGCTCAACAAGGAAGGCATCGAAAGCATCCCCCGCGACGGCCTGACCAAGGACGAGAAGGCGTGGCTGGAGGAGCATTTCCAGGATCAGGTTTTCCCGGTGCTGACGCCGCTGTCGATCGACCCGGCGCACCCGTTCCCGTTCATCCCCAATCTCGGTTTCTCGATGGCGCTGCAGCTGCGCCACCGCAAGAACGGCGAAGAGATGAGCGCGCTCTTGCGCTTGCCGGTGGCGCTGCGGCGTTTCATCCGTCTGCCCGACCGCAAGCATCATGTCCGCTTCATCCCGCTGGAAGAAGCGGTCGGCCTCTATATCGGCAAGCTCTTCCCTGGATACGAGGTCAAGGGCTCGGGCACGTTCCGCATCATTCGCGACAGCGATATCGAGGTGGAGGAGGAATCGGAAGACCTCGTTCGCCTGTTCGAGACGGCGCTGAAGCGCCGCCGCCGCGGCTCCGTCATCCGCATCGAATTCGACACGCTGATGCCGGCCGAGTTGCGCGACTTCGTCGCCGGCGAGCTCGGAGTATCGTCGAGCCGCATCAGCGTGCTCACCGGGCCGCTGGCGCTCAACCAGATCTCCGAGATCGTCGCCATCCCGCGCGACGACCTCAAATTCACGCCCTACAACCCGCGCTTTCCCGAGCGCATCCGCGAGCATGGCGGCGACTGCCTGGCCGCCATCCGCGAGAAGGACATCATCGTCCACCACCCCTACGAATCCTTCGACGTCGTGGTGCAGTTCCTGCGTCAGGCGGCGGCCGATCCGGAAGTCGTCGCGATCAAGCAGACCCTCTACCGCACATCGAACGACAGCCCGATCGTGCGGGCGTTGATCGACGCGGCGGAGGCCGGCAAGTCGGTGACGGCGCTCGTCGAGCTCAAGGCGCGCTTCGATGAAGAGGCCAATATCCGCTGGGCGCGCGACCTCGAGCGCGCCGGCGTCCAGGTCGTGTTCGGCTTCCTGGAGTTGAAGACCCACGCCAAGATGTCGCTGGTGGTCCGCCGCGAGGACGGCCGGCTGCGCAACTACGTGCATCTCGGCACCGGCAACTACCATCCGGTCACCGCCCGCATCTACACCGACCTGTCCTTCTTCACCACCGACCCGACGATCGCGCGCGATGTCGCGCAGATCTTCAACTTCATCACCGGCTACGCCGAGCCTGCCGAGGAGATGCGTCTTGCGGTGTCGCCGTTCACGCTGCGCGACCGCATCCTCAGGCACATCGCCGAGGAGATCGCCCATGCGCTCGAGGGCAGGCCGGCCCGTATCTGGATGAAGATGAACGCGCTCGTCGATCCGACCGTCATCGACGCTCTCTATGACGCCAGCCGCGCCGGCGTCGAGATCGATCTCGTCGTGCGCGGCATCTGCTGCCTGAGGCCGCAGGTGCCGGGTCTTTCCGAGAACATCAGGGTGAAGTCGATTGTCGGCCGCTTCCTCGAGCACAGCCGCATCTACTGCTTCGGCAACGGCCACGGTCTGCCGTCCGACGAAGCGATCGTCTACATCTCCTCGGCCGATATCATGCCGCGCAATCTCGACCGCCGCGTCGAGACCCTGGTGCCGATCACCAATCCGACTGTGCATGAACAGGTGCTTGGCCAGATCATGCTCGGCAACATCATGGACAATCAGCAAAGTTTCGACGTATTGGCTGATGGCACCTCCCGGCGCGCTGCGCTCGAGGAGGGCGAGGAACCGTTCAACGCGCAGGAATATTTCATGACCAATCCGAGTCTTTCCGGACGGGGTGACGCGCTGAAATCGCATGCGCCCAGGCGCATTGCCCAGTTTAAGCGCCGCAAGAAGAACGCCGCCGCGTGATTTCAGTCTCCCAGGGCCGGCTCCAGGACCGGCGGCCGCTGTCGATCATCGACATCGGATCGAACTCGATCCGCCTCGTCGTCTATGAAGGGCTGGCGCGCTCGCCGACGATGCTGTTCAACGAAAAGATGCTGGCCGGCCTCGGCCGCGGCATCGTTTCGACGGGCAAGCTCGATCCCGAGGCGGTGACGCGCTCGATGGAGGAGTTCCGCCGTTTTCGCGCGCTTTCGGATCAAGCCGGCGCCGAGCACATCTATGTGCTGGCGACTGCGGCCGCGCGCGAGGCGGTCAACGGCCCGGACTTCATCCACCGCGCCGAGGATGTGCTGAAGACCGAGATCCGAGTGCTCTCCGGCCGCCAGGAAGCGCATTATTCGGCGCTTGGCATCATTTCCGGCTTCTATCCGGCCAACGGCATCGCCGGCGACCTTGGCGGCGGCAGCCTGGAACTCGTCGACATCAATGGTGAGGCGATCGGCGACGGTATCACGCTGCCGCTCGGCGGCCTGCGCCTGCAGGACATGGCGAAGAACTCTCTCGTCCAGGCGCAGAAGATCGCGCGCCAGGAACTGGCGCGGGCGAAGCTTTTGAAGGGTGGGCAGGGCAGGGTGTTCTACGCCGTCGGCGGAACCTGGCGAAACCTCGCCCGGCTCCATATGGAGATGACCAACTACCCGCTCGGCGTCATGCATCATTACGAGATCGCCGCCGACAGCGCCCTGAACTTCCTTAGGCAGGTGGCCAAGGGCGAGGTCGAAAAGGTCAAGGGCATCGAAGGCGTCTCCAAGAACCGCCGCTCGCTGCTGCCTTACGGTGCGGTCGTGCTGCAGGAAATCATGGCGGCAATGGAGCCCTCGAAGGTCGTCGTCTCGGCGCAGGGCGTGCGCGAAGGCTTCCTCTATTCGCTGCTCGACGCCGCCGAGCAGAAGGCCGATCCGCTGATCTCCGCGGCGGAGGAACTGGCGCTGCTGCGCTCGCGCTCGGTCCATCACGCGCATGACCTCGTCGAATGGACGGACAAGGCTTTCAAGGCCTTCGGCATCGACGAGACGGTGGATGAGGCGCGCTACCGCCACGCCGCCTGCCTACTTGCCGATATCGGCTGGCGGGCGCATCCCGAATATCGCGGCCGGCAGTCGCTCAACATTATCGCGCATGCGTCCTTTATCGGCGTCGACCATCCTGGCCGCGCCTATCTGGCCCTGACCAACGCCTATCGCCATGACGGCATCTTCAACGATGCGATCGCGCCCGAGATCAAGACCCTGGCGCCGCCGCGCATGCTCGAGCGCGCCCGCGCGCTGGCGGCGATGATGCGCGTCGTCTACCTGCTGACGGCGGCGATGCCCGGGGTCATGCCGCGGCTGAAATGGGAAAGCCGCGGCAACGGTGCGCTTGCGCTGGTGCTGCCGGCGTCGCTTGCCGACCTCTATGGCGAACGACCTGCCGGGCGGCTGGCGCAACTGGCGCGCATCACCAACCGCCGGCTGGTGCTGGCGGTCGAAGGCGGGCCAAGCATTTCCGTCAAGTGACGGCTCAGGTGATCTCGGCACCGACGCCGAAAGGGCGTCCGTCGGCCGACCATGCGCCGGCGCCGGCCATGGCGAGCGCCAGGAAGCCCCCGGCAATGGCAATGTCCTTCATCAGCATCTGCCGGTGCATGAAGGCTAGGGTCGCATCCTCGCCGCCCTGGCCGAAATGGCCGATGAAGCCGGCCACGATAGTGAAGGCGGCAAGCAGCAGCGCCGCGATCCGCGTCTGAAAACCGACAAGGATCAAAAGTCCGGCGATCAGCTCGAACAGGCCGGTGCCCCAGGCCGCCAGGGTCGGTAGCGGCAGGCCGAGGCCGGTGAAATAATTGATCGTGCCGGATATATTGGTCAGCACCTGGAAGCCCGAGGGCACGAACAGCGCGGCAAGCAGGAGCCGCGAGGCGAGAAGCAACGCGTTGCGGTTCATGGCCCACCTCCCTTGCCGGTACCTGGGAATGCACCGGCTCTCGGTGCAGTGTACGCCTGCACTCGAGAAAACGAAAAAGCGGCGCGGAAAATTCCGCGCCGCCAAAGTTTCAGCTTGGGAGGGGAAGGAGATCAGCCGCGCTTGGCGTCGATCGAATAGGCGCCGGCGCCGGAGGAGGCGAGCAGGATAAAGCCGCCGGTGATGGCGAGGTTCTTGAGAAACTGGATCATCTGCATCTGGTCGGCCCAGCCGGTGTGAGCAACCAGGCCGGTGGCGATCGTGAAGATGGCGAGCACCCAGGCGGCGATCCGCGTCTGGAACCCGACAAAAATGGCAAGGCCGCCGAGCAGCTCGATGAGGCCGACCACGACGGCCGTCACGGTCGGAAGCGGCAGGCCGAGGGCGCCGAAATAGCCGGCGGTGCCGGAAATGGCGGTAAGCTTGCCGAAGCCGGAAAGCAGGAAGATTACGGCGAGCAGGATACGGCCGAGCAGGATGGTGGTGGCACTGTTGGACGCGATGCTGGTACCGGCGGCGGAAGTGTTGATGGACATTGGCGAGTCTCCGAATCGTGTTGAATGCCCAGTCAGATAGACGACGAAGACTGTTCACCAAAGCCGCCGATGCGGCGACACATTGTTCACAGGCAGTATGTTTCGGTGACCGGCGGACGCGCGCGAAAATCGTGTCGGCGGATTGGGATTAACGAGTAAATTGTGCCCCCGCAAAATAGCCAAACTATCGGTTGGGGGTTGCAGTCGCAGACCTCGGGGACTAGCCGAAACGCCCGATCGGGTCGTCTTCGCCCTGGAACGACAACCCCTTTGGCCTGTCCGCGCCGCGAGAACTACCCCGGATGCGTCATGTCCTCGGGCCGCACCAGCCGGTCGTAGTCGGCCTCGCTGACCAGCCCGGTGGCCAAGGCTTCCTCGCGCAGCGTGGTGCCGTTCTTGTGCGCGGTCTTGGCGATCTTGGCGGCGTTGTCGTAGCCGATGGTGGGGGCGAGCGCCGTCACCAGCATCAGCGAGCGCTCCAGCGCCGCCTTGATGTTGTCTTCCCGCGCCTCGATGCCGACGACGCAATTGTCGGTGAAGGAGACGGAAGCGTCGGCAAGCAGCTGCACCGACTGCAGGAAATTATAGGCCATCAGCGGGTTGTAGACGTTGAGCTCGAAATGGCCCTGGCTGCCGGCGAAGGTTAGCGCGGCATTGTTGCCGAACACCTGCACGCAGACCTGCGTCAGCGCCTCGCACTGCGTCGGGTTGACCTTGCCCGGCATGATCGACGAGCCCGGCTCGTTCTCCGGCAGCGACAGCTCGCCGAGGCCCGAGCGCGGGCCTGAACCGAGCAGGCGGATGTCGTTGGCGATCTTGAAGAGCGCGGCGGCCGCCGCGTTGATCGCGCCGTGCGAGAACACCATGGAATCGTGTGCTGCGAGCGCCTCGAACTTGTTCGGCGCCGTCACGAAGGCGATGCCGGTGATGGCAGCGATCCGGTCCGCCACCTTTTCCGCAAAGCCAACCGGCGCGTTGAGCCCGGTGCCGACCGCGGTGCCGCCCTGCGCCAGTTCCTGCAGGCCGGGCAGCGTCTGCTCGATGCGCTTGATCGACGACGCCACCTGCGCGGCGTAGCCGGAGAATTCCTGGCCGAGCGTAAGGGGTGTGGCGTCCTGCGTGTGGGTGCGGCCGATCTTGATGATGTGGTTGAAGGCGCGGGCTTTGGCGTCGAGCGCCTTGTGCAGATGGTGTAGCGCCGGGATCAGGTGATGCGCGACCCGCTCGGCGCAGGCGACATGCATGGCCGTCGGATAGGTGTCGTTCGACGACTGGCTCATATTGACGTGGTCATTCGGGTGCACGGGCTTCTTCGAGCCCATCACGCCGCCGAGCATCTCGATGGCCCGGTTGGAGATCACTTCATTGGCATTCATGTTGGACTGCGTGCCCGAACCGGTCTGCCAGACCACGAGCGGGAAATGGTCGTCGAGCTTGCCGTCGATCACTTCCTGCGCGGCGTCCACGATTGCCTTGCCGATGGCTGGATCCAGCCGTTTCATCTCCATGTTCACTTCGGCCGCGGCGCGCTTGACGATGCCCAGTGCGCGCACGATCGAGGCCGGCTGCCTTTCCCAACCGATCTTGAAATTGCCGAGCGAACGCTGCGCCTGCGCGCCCCAGTAGCGGTCGGCCGCGACCTCGATGGGACCGAATGTATCGGTTTCGGTTCTGGTCTTCTCAGCGCCCACGGGAAATCTCCGATCTGTCGATTTGCGCAAGGGCGTATCGCGTTGCACAAAAGCCTTCAAGCGGAGATTGCGGGCGAGGAAGATGCAAATCGGTTGAAGGGGGGCTGCCGATCTCCCCCTCCTTGTGGGCGAGATTAGCCCTCCATCGGCGGTCCAACGATGTCGATGCCGTTCTCGGCGCAGAGTCTCGTCAGCGTCGCCATCATCTCAGGCGTCGGCGCCCCCGGCTGCGGCAGGTCCGGCCGTTCGGCGGGGCGGCTCGCCAGGCGCACCATCGTCTCGAAATCCGAGCCGCGCGTGACGGTGAGCGCATGCGCGCCTTGCGGAGATTCGACCCTGTATGTATGCGGCAGGCCTTTCGGCGCGATGACGGTTTCGCCCGCGCCCACGACCCGCTCATGGCCGTTGATCTGGAAACGCATTTGTCCTTCGAGGATGTGAAATACCTCGTCTTCGTTGCGGTGCATATGCAGCGGCGGGGAATCGCCATAGGGCAGGCGATGCTCGATGACGCAGATGCCGTCCTCTCCGTCGGCCGAAGAGACCTGGATGGCGACGAGCGTGTTGTTGAACCAAAGGAGTTCCTTGCCTGCGATGGTCCGGTTGATCATTGTCATGGTGTCTTTGCCTTGTGTTGGGCCGGCGAAGCGGCGTCGACGGCGAACTAACCAGCGTCGCGTGGGCGATGGAAATCGAATGATCATATGGACTGAATTGATGCGATGAATTTGAACGCGCTCGATCTCAACCTGGTGAGGGTGCTCGACGCGCTTTTGCGCGAGAAAAGCGTGACGCGCGCCGGCGAGCAGATCGGCCTCAGCCAGCCTGCGGTGAGTGCCGCGCTCAACCGCCTGCGGCAGACGCTCAACGACCAGCTCTTCGTGCGGCGCGGCAACGACATGGTGCCGACGCCCCGCGCCGAAAGCCTGGCCGAGCCTGTGCGTGCCGCGCTGCGCGAGATCGAGCGTGCTTTCCAGCCGGCGAGGGACTTCGATCCGGCAAGGCTGGAGCGGACCTTCACCTTCATGGGCGCGGATTTCTTTTCCATGCTCCTGATGCCGCCCTTTGCCGCGCGCATCGCGGCGGTGGCGCCATCAGTGTCGTTCCGCTTCCTGGACAGCGCCATCGGCGACGTCTCGAAACTGTTGCAGGAAGACCAAATCGACGTGGCGCTGGAGCGTCCCTTGGAAGTCGCCGAATGGGTTTCCAGTCTGCCGCTGTTCGGCTCGCCCTTCGCCGTCATCGCGGCGAAGGGCAATGCAGCGCTCAATCGGGCCGGCATTGCCGAAGGCGAGCAGGTGCCGATCGATCTCTTCTGCGAACTGCCGCACGCGCTGCGCTCCATCGACGGCTCGATGTCGGGCTTCACCGATGACGCGCTGGGCAGGATGGGCCGAACGCGCCGGGTCACGCTTGCCTTGCCGCATTTCCAGGCCGTCGCGCTGGCCGTAGCGAGCGGACCCTATCTGGCGGCCGTTCCAATGCAGTTCGCGGCGGTGGCGGCGAAATCCTTGCCGCTCGGCATCTACCAGGCGCCAATCTCGATTCCCTCGCCGGCGGTCAGGATGTACTGGCACGCCCGCCATGACGACGAGGCGCCGCATCGCTGGATCCGCGAGCAGATCCTGGTGGAAGTCGAGGCGCTCGGGTTCCGCAACCTGGAGGATGAGCTCGGAGAGTAGACTCTGTTATCCGGCCGCCAGGCCGATGGCCGCGGGCTGGCGCAGCGCGAGCCGCCCCGCGACATAGTCCTTGACCTGGCGGACCGCCTGCGCGCGCGAGACGCTGCCCGGCTGCAGGCCAAGCCTGAGCCACAGCCCGTCGATCAGAGCGGTGACGCCGAGTACGATCTCCGCGGCCAACTCCGGCGATGCGAGGCCGCGCAGGCCGGACAACAGGTTCGAGCGCATGCGCGCGTGGATCACTCGCTGGATGCGCGCCAGCTTCTCGTCGCGCGGCACCTCGGCGCAGAGCGACAGCCAGGCGTGGCAGAGCGGCGGCAGGAAGAGGTGCTCCTCGAAATTGCCCTCAATGACCGCGTCCAGCCGCTCCATCGGCGTTCGCGCGCGCTTGAGCCGCGCCACCACCGCGTTGCACAGCACGGCATTGGCTTCGCGCATCGCGTGCTCGAACAGTTCCTGCTTGTTGCGGAAATAGTGCAGCACGATGCCCTTCGAGGCGCCGGCCTGGGCCGCGACCTTTTCCAAGGTGGCGCCGGCAATGCCCTCGCGCTCGAGCACCGCAAAGGCCGCTTGCCGCAACTCCTTGCGGCGTATGTCGCTGAGACGTGTGAGCTTCACCGGAGAGATCCATGTTTGCGAATCCATGTTGACATTTTCGCCCGCTCAGATCAATCATTGACCGATGGGACAATAACATGACCAAAGGGTCAACAGAGGAGAACCGGAATGGTGCGCTTGCTTGCGAATGGCGTCTGTCTCGCTGCCTTGATGGTGGCCGCTCAAACCGTTCAGGCGGCCGAGGCGGAGGAATGCAGGGTGGTGCGAATGGCCGAGCCCGGCTGGAACGATCTCGCCTTCACGACGGGCGTGGCCAAGGTCCTGCTCCAGGCGCTCGGCTATGAGCCGCAGAGCGACGTGCTTGGCATCAACGTCATCTACGAAGGCATGAAGAACAAAGACCTCGACCTGTTCCTCGGCTACTGGGATCCGGCCATGGTCACTTATTACGAGCCGTACAAGAAGGACGGCTCGATCGAGAATGTGCGGGTCAATCTGGTCGGCGCCAAATACACCTTCGCCGTGCCGACCTACGTCTGGGAAGCCGGCGTCAAGGACCTCTCCGACCTGCACAAATTCGCCGACAAGTTCGGGAAGAAGATGTACGGCATCGAGCCCGGCTCAAATCAGCTGATGATGGATGCCATCGCCGATCCTCAGTTCCAGCTCGACGGCTGGCAGGTGGTCGAATCGAGCGAAGCCGGCATGCTCTCGGAGGTCGGCTACGAGATCAAGGAGAAGCAGTTCATCGTCTTCCAGGGCTGGGCGCCGCATCCGATGAACACGATGTACGACTTCAAGTACCTGACCGGCGGCGACAAGTTCTTCGGCCCGAATTTCGGCGCCGCGACGGTGACGACCCAGGTGCGCAAGGGATTCCTGCAGGAGTGCCCGAACGTGGCGCAGTTCCTGAAGAACCTTGCCTTCGACATCGATCTGGAAAATGTCGGCATGGGCTACCTCATCAATGACGGCATGAAGCCGGAGGAAGCGGCGCTTAAGTCGATCACGCTCAACAAGGATCGTGTCGACGCCTGGCTTGCCAGCGTCACCACCTTCGACGGCAAGCCCGGCCTCGCCGCGGTCAAGGAAAAGCTTGGACTGTGAGGCCCGCGGCCTTGGATCTGTCGGGACAGGGGGGCGAGCAGGACGCCTGGGCCGGCCGCAAGCGATTCGTCGATGTCGGTGGCCTCGACCTCGCCTATGTCGAGGTCGCCGGCTCGGAACCGCCGCTCGTCCTGGTGCACGGCTTCACCGACACCAGCCGCAGTTTCTCGTTGCTGGCGCCGCATCTTTCCGCGCGGCGGCTGATCATGCCGGACCTGCGCGGCCATGGCGCCTCGCAGGCGGGCAGGGGCTTTGGCATCGCCGATTTCGCCGACGATGTCGCCGGGCTGATCCGCAACCTGCGGCTCGCCCGGCCGGTCGTTCTCGGCCATTCGCTGGGTGGCATGGTCGCCATTGAGGTGGCCGCGCGGCATCCGGAACTGGTCGGCGGGCTGGTCGTCCTGGCCGGGGCGCTGAAGGCAGATTTCGCGCCGGACCATCCGTTGGTTGCCGGCGTGGCGGAACTGCGCGACCCGATCTCGCCGACTGATCCGTTCTACGACTGGTGGCACGCCTGCGGGTCCGGCGTGCCGCGGGCCCTTCTTGCCGGCCTGGCGGCGGACGCTTCGGCGATGCCGGCGGCGCGCTGGCGCGCCATTCTCGAAGAAATCCGCCGGACGGATCTGACCGCGGCGGCACCGGCCGTGCGGGTCCGGACGTTGATCATTGCCGGCGGGCGCGATCCGCTTTTTGGCGAAGCGCACCAGCAGACCATGGCGCAGGCCCTGACCGGATCACGTCTCGTCTGGGCGCAGGACTGCGGCCACAACCCGCATTGGGAAGACCCGGCCTTCGTCGCCAAGGCAATAGCCGACGTGCTGCCAGCCGAGTGACTACCGCAACAGCGATCGGGCCGTAGGCGTGAGGCGCAACGTCTCTGCCGGCTTCGTCGAAGCAGCCTGCATGGTTTGGCGAACCGCCTGCCATGCCGGGGAAGCGCCGAGGGCGTTCCGATACTTCGCATAGGCGTCGCCATCGTCGAAACCAACGACGACGATGACGACATTTTCGCCGGCTCGCACCTGCAGCCGCGGAAAGGTGTTTTCGGCATGCTCGCTGTCGAAGGCGCCGAGCAGCCGGCCACCGCTCGCCGTCAGCTGCGGAACCATTTCCGCTTGGACGCGCTCGGCGAAGTCAGCTTCCATGCCCCGGCGCAAATGATGAATCGAAATCTCAACAATGCCGTCTAAGTGAGGCTGCGCACTTTTGCTTTCCCCTTCGCTCACGGTCGACCGCTCCCGCTTCGACAGGTCGAAGCCGGCGTCCGGCCATGCGGGCTTCAGCAACAGCACGTCGTCGGAATCGATCATCGTCGCATTGGCGGCGTTGCGATGCTCGGCCCACACCGGGCCGTCATAGAAAGCGGTGAGCGCTTTCCTCCTGGCCTCCATGTCGGCGAAGCCGCGCAGCCAGACGAACATGTCGGGACGGTCGAGGTCGCGGAACTGGCCGATGATGGTCATGCCCGCGGCTTCCTGGCTCTCGATGAACTCCCGGTCGAACAGCGCGATAAGCGTTTCGCGCTGGCCGGGTTTCAATTTGTATTGCCTGAGCTCCACGATCGGCGACGCAAGGCGGGAAGGTCTGTTCATGGCTAGACTCTCGAAAACAGGGTGTTCATCCTGTTTATAAACAGACCGGTTGTCCTGTTTTGTCAATATGCTACGTTCTTCCCCTTCTCTCCCACGGGGAAAGGTGGAGGTGGCGATGCGCAAGAAGCGCACTAACGATCCGCAGGGCATGCGGCGGCGCGTGCTCGACGTGGCGGAAGATTGCTTCCAGGCGCGCGGCTATCACGCCTCGAGCCTCGGCGACCTGATGGCGGCGGCCGGCGTCACCGGCGGCGCGCTGCACCACCACTTCCCGACCAAGAAGGCGCTGGCGCTTGCGGTGATCGAGGAGCGGGTGGCGGCCGCGGTTGAGGAGACCTGGATCGAGCCGGTGCGGGCGGCGCCTTCGGCGCGCAAGGGCGTGCGCGCCGTGTTTGAGGCGGTAGCGGCCGCGCTCGAGCAGCAGGGCTATGTGCGCGGCTGCCCGCTCAACAATCTGGCGCATGAACTGTCGCTCGCCGATCCCGATTTCCGTATTGCGTTGGCCGATATCTTCGCCGGCTGGCGGCGGGCGATCGCCGACAAGGTGCGCGCCGATCAGGAGGCCGGCCGGGAAGGTGGGACCGATCCCGACCGCTTTGCCGCGCTGACGGTGGCGGCTTACTCCGGCGCCATGTCGATGGCCAAGGCCGAGCAGGATGCCGGTGTGTTGCGGCAGTGCCTGGAGGGTTTGGAGCGGGTCGAGCCCCCCGCCATCACAGAACGGTTCGCCCCCCAGACGACGCCGCAGGGTGGTGCGGCAGCAGGCAATCCGCTGATGCCGGTATGAGGATCATCTTAAGTCCCTGACTGAAAGGCAGCCTTCACTCCCTCAGCGGCTTGATCGTCTCGAACCCCACTTCGCTCTGCGCGCTCGTCCCCTCGTCGTAGCGCCGCGCCAGCACCGCTTGCAGGTCGGGCGAATAGAGCGCGGTGAAGCTGTCGATCACCGTGCCGGAATCGCCGGTCAGCGTCTCTTTCACCGTCAGCACCGTGTATTTGCAGTCGCCCAGCTTGTAGGTGTCCTTGCCCTTGACGCTTAAAGCCAGTGTTTCGGTGCCCTTCGGCGCCTTCTTCGCCGAAAGCCGCACGAACTCGGTCTTGCTCTTGGCACCGGCCTTCAGCGGGAAGAGCTTTTTGAGGTCGCCGAGCGGGATCATCGACAGCCGGCCCGTGTCGCTATCGCGGAAAATCTCGATCAGCCCGGCGTAGAGATATTGCGTCTGCGGCGATTGCGACTGGTAGTTGTTGGCGACCGCGGCCATGCCGCCCGGCGCCGGCCGGAACTCGCTGCGGATGCCGGGCTTCTCCAGCACGAAGCCGGCCTTGGCGGATTTGGCGTCCACGCAGTCGGCCGCCTCGGCGGTGCCGGCGAGGGCAAGCATGGCGAGGGCCACACAGGTCGTCACGGGTTTCATGCCTTCTCCCCTGGAAATGTGTTCTGGAAGGAATGACAGACCCTCTCTGCGCTGTCGACCCAAGTGCCCTTGACGAATTCAACCAATGCTTGAAAAGAGGCGCCAATCTGGACGATCCGGCAGTGAAAATGTTCCAATGGCGCGATGATGAATCGCCGATCCTCAGCATTCTTGTCCCGGCGCGATCTCTTGGCCCGGGCGGCCGGCCTTGCCGCGACCTGCGCCCTGCCGGACACCAGCTTCGCCCAGACCGGCCAGCCTATCCAGCCGATTGACGCCACCTTCCTGTTCATCGCCGATATCCATGCCTGCCGGATGGCGACCGGGCTCAGCCCGCATTGCGAGCAGGAGGGCAAGACCGACGCGGCATTGCTGCGCAATGTGGCGGCGCTCAACGCAATCGGCGACAAAGAGTGGCCGGCCGAGATCAGCGGCGCCGCCACCGGCCTGCGCTCGGCCGGCACACGCATCGGCACGCCGGTCGGCCTCGTCACCGGCGGCGACATCACCGATGACGGCGGCGGCCAGATCACTGAGCCGAGCGAAGGCACACAGCTTCTGCAGTTCAGCCAGCGTTACCAGCAAGGGATCGGCCCTGATCGCGTGCATGTTCCGGTCTATGTCGGGCTCGGCAATCACGATCTCGACCAGAATGGACCGACGCGCCATGTCGACTGGTACCGTCGCGAGATGCGCGATTATGTCGAGGTCAACCATCGCCCCGGCGTCTTCTTCAAGCCGCCGGTGCCGGCGACCAATTACGATGTCGATACCGACTGCTATTCCTGGGACTGGGGCGGGCTGCACCTCGTCCAGACGCATCGCTTCGCCGGCGACACCGGCCATGACGCGATAGGCAGCCTGCCATGGCTGAAGCAGGATCTGGCGACCTATGCCGGCGACGGCCGCCCGGTGATCCTCTTCCAGCACTATGGCTGGGACACCTTCTCGGTCGAGCGCTGGGATCCAGTGAAGCGCACCTATGGCGACGACGGCGCCGGCCGCCCGCATTGGTGGGGCGACGCCGACCGCCAGGCGCTTGTCGCCACGCTGAAGGGTTATAATGTGATCGCCATTTTCCACGGCCATCAGCACGCAGTGCCGATGATCTACCGGCGCGACGGGCTCGACCTCGTCAAGCCGAAGGCGGCTTTCATGGGCGGCTTCGCGCTGGCGCGGGTGACCGATGACCACATGGACGTGGTCTTGGGTGAGGCGGCCGGCGACCATGGCGAGGTCGTCTTCACCAACGCCTTCGCCAAAAGCTGGGCCACCTGAACGGAGAAGCCGGGGTAGAGTTGCGCCAGGCCGTTGTTCGAGCTGTTCTGCGGTCTTGGCGCGGTCGGCGCTCAAACGACGAACAGGCCGGCGCGCGGGTCGGCTATGGCCCTCGCGGCTATGGGTCAGAGCGCCTTGCGAGCCTTGTCCTTCACGTCGCCGTAGGCTTGGCGCACCCTGCCGGCGATTCTTTCGGACATGCCTTCCACCTGCAAGCGCCGGCTGCCGGTGGCCTTGCCGGCCGCCTGCTTCAGCCTGCCTTTTACCTGCTTGGCGATGCCGGCAACTTGATGCCTGTTCACCATATCCGCATCTCCTGGGCCTGGAATAGGAGCGGGATGCGCCAACCGCATCCGCCACGACAACGAACGGGCAATGTTTGAGTTCCGTGCGGCCTGCCGCATCACGCCGCTGTCGGCATGACGGACAGCCCGTGCCGGGCGTTCGAGATCTGACCGCGGGGCCTGCTGGTCACATCGCCTTTTTGAGCATGGCTTTCATGTCGCCACAGGCCTTCTGCACCTGGCCTGCCGACTTGTCCGCCATGCCCCTGATTTCCATCGGCCGGTTGCCGGTGGCCTTGCCTATGGCTTGCCGGATCGAACCTTTGATCTGCTTCGCCAAGCCCACTATTTGGTCCATGTTCACCATCTCCGCATCTCCCGGAGATCCAATTCGCGAGGAGAAACGGGGCGGAGTGCTTCGCGGTTCCGTTGCGCCAAAGCACACCGGTCGAGGAGAATTGACCGGCGACCGAATTCGGCATAATATGTAACCAAATGGATACGCATTATGCCGCAGGCTGAGCACGACCGTTCCGTCTTCCGCGCCATCGCCGATCCGACGCGGCGCGCCATCCTCGACCGGCTGCGGCAGGGCCCTGCGCCCGTCAACGAACTGGCGTCCGCCTTCTCGCAGAGTCGGCCGGCCATTTCCAAGCATCTGAGGATACTGCGCGAGCTCAACGTCGTTTCCGAGCAGCGGCAGGGCCGCGAGCGAGTCTACCGGCTGGAGCCGGCGGAATTGAAGGATGTCGCCGACTGGATCCTGCCTTACCGCGACTTCTGGCAGCACAGCCTCGGCAATCTCAAATCCTACCTGGAGAATGAATGATGGCCATCCAAGACAAGCCGCGCGCGATCGCCGACATTTCCGCCGGTACCATCCTTGCCACGGTGACGATCGCCGTGCCGCCGGAGCGCGTCTTCCGCGCCATTACCGCTGAGGACCAGATCCCGCTCTGGTGGGGCGCAGACAACATGTACCGGACGACGAAGCATACGGCCGATGTCCGGCCGGGCGGCGCCTGGCGCTCGGAAGGCAAGGGCGCAGACGGGCAGGACTTCCATGTCGCCGGCGAGTATCTCGAGGTCGAGCCGCCGCATCGTCTGGTGATGACCTGGAAGGCGCCCTGGGACGGCGATAACCTCACCACCGTCACCTATACGCTCGAAGCCGTCGAGAACGGCACCCGGCTGACGCTGCGCCATGACGGCTTCGGATCGCGACGGGACTCCTGCCGCGATCACGGTTCCGGTTGGGAGCGCGTGCTGGGCTGGTTGGACGAATTCCTTGCCAAGGAGACCGATGCCAGGTCGGCTTCGGTCTTCCATTGCCGGCTGATCCCGCCGCGTCCGGATTTCGCCTTCACCCTGACTGAGGAGGAGCGCGCGCTGATGAATGCGCATGCCGACTATCTGCGCGGTCTGCTTCGTGAAGGCAGAATGATGATTGCCGGCCCAGTCGCCGATCCAGCCGGACCGTGGGGGCTTCTGATCCTGCAGGTCGGCACGGAAGCCGACGCCAGGGCGGTTACCGAAGGCGACCCGGTGGCGCGTTCCGGCCGCGGCTTCCGCTATGAAATCCTGCCGATGATGAGCACGATCATGTAAGGCGAATGGAAAACGCCTCTCGCGCTTTTTCAGGGCGCGGGAGGCGTCTTTTGTTATCAGCTTTTCTCGATACTCGTGAACTGCCGACAACAGGGACAAAACCGCCAGCCGGCAAAAGGGTTCCCGGCAAAACAAAATTTTTTGCTCGGCCGGATGCGACGCATTTCCCGGCTCCGTGCTAAAGGCACTTGCCAGCATGAGGATAGCCTTGCCGCACGACCGACCCTGCCCGACCCTGCTTGACGCATCAGCCGCCTTCGACTGTCAGAGCTGCGGCGCCTGCTGCGCCTATTCGGCGGACTGGCCGCGCTTTTCGACCGAAGAGGATGCCGAGCTCGACCGCATCCCCGACGAGCTGGTCGCGACCGACCTGTCAGGCATGCGCTGCGAGGACGGCCGCTGCGCCGCGCTTCGCGGCGAGGTGGGCAAGCAGACGGCCTGCGCGATTTACGAAGCCCGCCCGCATGTCTGCCGCGCCTGCATGCCCGGCGGCGACGACTGCCTGATGGCAAGGGCCGCCCATGGGCTGGCGGCGGAACTGCCAATCTCCCCCCAAGTGGGGGAGATGGCCGCGAAGCGGTCAGAGGGGGTCGTCTCACATAAATCGCCAACGTGATCGCGTCGGGAAACGGCCGCGCTCTACACGAGGCGAGCCCCCTCTGTCGCCTTCGGCGACATCTCACCGCAAGGTGACCTAAGGGGGAGATTACTCTCTCCCCCGCTTGCCCACACTCGGACCTCCCGATACCTTCCGCGCCGGGCAGGGCCGTGGAGGAAACTGTGAGCATCGAATTCCTGTTGACGTCGCTGATTATCGTCGCTTCGCCCGGCACCGGCGTTCTCTACACGCTGAGCGCCGGCCTCTCGCGCGGCGCTCGCGCCGCGATCATCGCCGCTTTCGGCTGCACGCTGGGCATCATCCCGCACATGGCGGCGGCCATCACCGGCCTTGCCGCGGTGCTGCACACAAGCGCCGTCGCCTTCGAGACGCTGAAATATCTCGGCGTCGCCTATCTGCTCTACATGGCCTGGATCACGCTGAAGGAGAAGGGCGGTCTTGCTCTCGATCAGAACGTCGCGCCACGCTCTGCCCGAAAGGTGATCACCTCCGGCATCCTGATCAACATCTTGAACCCAAAACTGTCGATCTTCTTCTTCGCCTTCCTGCCGCAATTCGTCAGCACCACCGAGCCGCACGCTTTCGTCAAGATGCTGGAGCTGTCCGGCGTCTTCATGCTGATGACCTTCCTTGTCTTCGTCGTCTACGGCGTGTTCGCGGCTTCGGTGCGCAGCCATGTCGTGTCGCGGCCGATGGTGCTGACCTGGATGCGCCGCACCTTCGCCGGCGCCTTCGTCATGCTGGGGGCCAAGCTGGCGCTGGCGGATCGGTAAGCGAACCGTGATATAGCCCATCGCCTCGACTATCGCCCGTCCGCGACGCGGATCGGGTTGACGCAGGGATGGCCGAGCGCTGGCGCTGCTGATCTCCCTCCTTGAGGGGGAGATGTCGCCGAAGGCGACAGAGGGGGTCGCCGCGCGTTGGAGCGCCAGCGCCTTCGTTGCACGGGAGTCGTCCCCGGAGCCTTATGCGCGGGACCCCCTCTGCCCTGCCGGGCATCTCCCCCTCAAGAGGGGAGATCGGCTGTTGCGCAGGCCTTCGCCAATCGCAACAGTATAGAAGCCCGCCTTTGGACCGGCTGCCCGCATGCCAAAACAAAAAGGGCGACATGTCTGCCGCCCTTTCCATATTCGCTATGGGACCGGACTTCTTAGAAGTCCATGCCGCCACTCAAGCCCGCTTGCGGGCTTGAGCAATGTTAGTTGATGGGCGTGCTTTATGGAGTTCTGGTTGCGAATGATCTTGTCCGAAAAGTCTGCAACTTTTCGGGATCATTCGTCAATTAGAAGTCCATGCCGCCACTCAAGCCCGCTTGCGGGCTTGAGCAATGTTAAATGATGGGCGTGCTTTATGGACTTCTGGTTGCGAATGATCTTGTCCGAAAAGTCTGCAACTTTTCGGGATCATTCGTCAATTAGAAGTCCATGCCGCCCATGCCGCCCATGCCGCCGCCAGGCATGCCGCCCGGCATACCGCCGGCGGCTTCCTTCTTCGGAGCCTCGGCGATCATGGCTTCGGTGGTGACCAGCAGGCCGGCGACCGAGGCCGCGTCCTGGAGAGCGGTGCGGACGACCTTGACCGGGTCGACGATGCCCATGGCGATCATGTCGCCATATTCGCCGGTCTGGGCGTTGAAGCCGAAGGTCGCGCCCTTGTTCTCGAGGATCTTGCCGGCAACGATCGAAGCTTCCGCACCAGCATTGGCCGCGATCTGGCGAGCCGGAGACTGCAGCGCGCGGCGCACGATGTTGATGCCGGCAGCCTGGTCGGAGTTGACGCCGGTTGCCTTGAGGTTGGCCGAAGCGCGCAGCAGCGCGACGCCGCCGCCGGCGACGATGCCTTCTTCAACGGCCGCGCGGGTCGCGTTCAGAGCGTCGTCAACGCGGTCCTTCTTTTCCTTGACCTCGACTTCCGTCGCGCCGCCGACGCGGATCACCGCGACGCCGCCCGCGAGCTTGGCCAGACGCTCCTGCAGCTTCTCCTTGTCGTAGTCCGAGGTGGTCTCCTCGATCTGCTGCTTGATCTGGGCGACGCGGCCCTGGATCTCGGCCTTCTTGCCGGCGCCGTCGACGATGGTGGTGTTCTCCTTGGAGATCGACACCTTCTTGGCGCGGCCGAGCATGTTGAGGCCGACATTCTCAAGCTTGATGCCGAGGTCTTCCGAGATGACCTGGCCACCGGTCAGGATGGCGATGTCTTCGAGCATGGCCTTGCGGCGGTCGCCGAAGCCCGGAGCCTTGACGGCGGCGATCTTCAGGCCGCCGCGCAGCTTGTTGACGACCAGCGTGGCCAGAGCCTCGCCTTCGACGTCTTCCGAGATGATGAGCAGCGGCTTCGAGGTCTGAACGACCGCTTCCAGGACCGGCAGCATGGCCTGCAGGTTGGAGAGCTTCTTCTCGTGCAGCAGGATGTAGGCGTCTTCCAGATCGGCGACCATCTTGTCGGCGTTGGTGACGAAGTAGGGCGAGAGGTAGCCGCGGTCGAACTGCATGCCTTCGACGACTTCCAGCTCGGTCTCGGCGGTCTTGGCTTCCTCGACGGTGATGACGCCTTCGTTGCCGACCTTCTGCATCGCTTCCGCGATCATCTTGCCGACCGACTCGTCGCCATTGGCCGAGATCGTGCCGACCTGGGCGACTTCCTCCGAAGTCTTGATCTTCTTGGCGGCCTTGCCGAGAGCGGTGACGACTTCGGTGACGGCGAGGTCGATGCCGCGCTTCAGGTCCATCGGGTTCATGCCGGCGGCAACGGCCTTGTTGCCTTCCTGGACGATCGCCTGGGCGAGAACGGTCGCGGTGGTCGTGCCGTCGCCGGCGATGTCGTTGGTCTTCGAGGCGACCTCGCGAACCATCTGCGCGCCCATGTTCTCGAACTTGTCTTCGAGCTCGATCTCCTTGGCGACGGTGACGCCGTCCTTGGTGATGCGCGGAGCGCCGAACGACTTGTCGATGACGACGTTGCGGCCCTTCGGGCCGAGGGTGACCTTCACCGCGTCGGCGAGGATGTTGACGCCGCGCAGCATGCGCTCGCGGGCATCACGGGAAAACTTTACGTCTTTTGCAGCCATTGTAAGCTCCTGGCAGGGGTTCGGGTCGAACCCGCAGATTCAAGATTCAGTTGACGGTGAGGCCGATGTTCAGCCGATGATGCCCATGATGTCGGATTCCTTCATGATCAGAAGGTCCTCGCCATTGAGCTTGACTTCGGTGCCGGACCACTTGCCGAACAGGATGCGGTCGCCGGCCTTGACGTCCAGCGGCACGAGCTTGCCGCTTTCGTCGCGGGCGCCGGAGCCGACGGCGATGATCTCGCCTTCCTGCGGCTTCTCCTTCGCCGTATCCGGGATGATGATCCCGCCGGCGGTCTTGGATTCGGATTCGACCCGGCGAACGACCACGCGGTCATGAAGCGGGCGGAACTTGGACTTTGCCATGTTGTCTTCCTCGAATGAGAACGGTGAGAACTGTTCCTCCATCCGGCGAGGCCGGATATAAGTTAGCACTCACCAAAGGCGAGTGCTAACGTGGCGCTGAGATAGGCTGGTGGCTTCCGAGAGTCAAGGCGCGCGGGGAGGGGCAATGGCGCAATTTTTCTCAGGCGGAGCCCTGGGCGGAAATGCGGTGGCTGCGCGAAGCGTGGGCGAGCAATCCAGCTCGTTTAGTCCAGGCGCTTCGGCGAGCGCAACACCAGCAGCGGGCAGCGTTCGGCCAGACCGTATGTGCCGCTAGAGGTCAGCCGGAGATCGTCGAAGAAGGTCCGGGCTTCCTCGATGAGCGCTGCCGCGGGGGCGAAACCGTAGACGGCGGACGAGTTCCGGTAGACGTCTATGGTTCCGATGACCGGCAGTTCCCATCCGGTTCGGGCCGACAGCTCCTCGCGGTCGGGAAACACCCTGTCGAAGTGTTCGAGGATGGCTTTGACCGGGATCGTGTAATCCGGCGCGTCGTCGATCGCGGTCATGGCCACGCGCCATTTGAGCTCATGGAAAGTCGAGACGCCGCCGCTTAGCGCAAGATCGCGGACATCCTTCGGGTCGTCCGGCGTTGCGGGAGAGGCGTAAAGCCTGATGCCGGCGCGGCCGTCGGACTTGAGCGCGCGTGCGATCGACGCAAATAGCGTGCGCCTGAGGCCGGCGGCGCCGATGACCGAGAGACATCCGTCGCCGATCAGCGCCTCGACGCTTGCATCGGCGAACGGCAGATCGAACCAGTCGCCCTGCACCGCCTTGCGCGTATCGGTGTCGCCCGGCCAGATGCCGGCAATCATGTCCGAAGACTCGTCGACCGCCGTCATCGTGGCGCCGAGCCCGGCGAGCTCGGGTGTCACGCCGAGCATCACGACATCCGACGGGGCAAGGCCGAGCTCGCGATCGTAGGTTTCGATAACCTCCGCCGGCGGCCGCAGGGGTGAGCCGAGCAACTGCCAATGTTTGCGAATTGCATTCCAATGCTCGGTCATGCAAACCCCAGCCCGGTAGCGCGTTGTATCCGATCGAATAGTGGACGACGCTTGATAGGCCAAGTGGGGAACAATGGCACGCATCGCCGTCATCACGCATGAGTTCGACCGCTTCCAAAGCCGGCGCGGGCTGCTATGGCGCCGGGACAGCCCGTACATGCTCTTCGATCTGCTGGAGGAACTGAAGAGGCGCGGCCATTCGGTGCAGGTCCTCAGCGGCACGTCGGCGAAGCCGGCCGCCGATATCGCGGTGCTGCATGTCGACGCGACGGTTACGTCGCCCGATTATGTCGAGTATGCCCGCGCCTTTCCCTTCTGCCTCAATCTCGGCGCCGCCGACATTTCCAAGCGCCGCATCAGCGGCGCCGTCGTCGGCAAGGACGACTGCTGGAAGGGACAGGTTATCGTCAAGAGCAGCCTCAACCATCGGGGAACGCCGGAACAGCAACTGAATCGGCGCGCGCGGCGCGCCGGCAAGCCGATGCCGTTTCCCGGCGTCGAATCTTTCGACCAATACCAGATCCATGCCTCGCTCGCCGACGTTCCGGCCGAGCTGTTCGGACGCGAGGATCTCATTGTGGAAAAATTCATTCCCGAGCCTGAGCCGGATGGCTTTGCCGCTCGTTTCTGGCTGTTCTGCGGCGAGCGCGAGCGCTGCACACGCCATGTCTCGCCGCAGAGCCTGGTCAAGGGCGACGACACGATCCGTCGCGAGGCGGTTCCCGTACCGGACGAGCTTCGCGCGCTAAGGCGCAAGCTCGGCTTCGACTACGGAAAGTTCGATTTCGTCATGCATGAGGGCAGGGCGGTGCTGCTCGATGCCAACAAAACGCCCGGACGCGCCCGCAATCTGTCGAGCTTCATCGCCGCCGGCAATGCCAATCTTGCCGACGGCTTCGAAGGGTTGATCCGCCAACACGCTTAGATATTCATGCCGCCCGAGACCTCGATGCGCTGGGCGTTGACCCAGCGATTGTCCTCCGACAGCAGCGAGGCGATCATCGGCCCGATATCGTCGGCGACGCCGGCGCGGCCGAGCGCCGTCATGCCAGCCACGACGCGGTTGATCTCGGCGTCGTCGCGCACATGGCCGCCGTTGAAGTCGGTGGCGATGGCGCCGGGCGCCACGGTGTTGGCGGTGATGCGGCGCTGGCTGAGCTCCTTGGCGAGGTAGCGCGTGAACACCTCGATGCCGCCCTTCATCATCGCATAGGCGGCCGAGCCCGGAACCGAGAAGCGCGCCAGCCCGCTCGACACGTTGACGATGCGGCCGCCATCGTTGATCAGCGGCAGCAGCGCCTGGGTTAGGAAGAACACGCCTTTGAGATGGATGTTCATCAGCGTGTCGAATTCCTCTTCCGTGGTCTCGGCGATCGGCTTGCGCAGGCCGGTCCCGGCATTGTTGACGAGATAATCGAAGCGGTCGCGCTGCCAGGTTCCCTGAAGCGTCTTTCTCAATGCAGCGGCGAAAGCCGGGAAGGTGGCAACGGCGCCGGCGTCGAGCTCGAGCGCCGCGGCGCGGCCGCCGGCGGCCTCGATCTCGGCGATCGCCGCCTTCGCCTCGTCGGCGCGCGAGCGGTAGGTGAGGATGACGTCGACGCCTTTGCGGGCGAGGTTGAGCGCGGTGTTGCGGCCGAGGCCGCGGCTGCCGCCGGTGATGAGGGCAATGGGGCGAGTGGTCATGGTGAAAATCTCCTTCTTGGCGATGGTGATCCATATACTCGCGCGAATGACCGATATAATCTGGGTCGGACTGCCAACTCTATTCAGGATCTGCGAACAATCAGCGATGGACAGGTTCGACAGCATGCGGCTCTTCACCCGCGTCGTGGAACGGCGCAGCTTCACCGCGGCCGCCGCCGATCTCGGCTTGCCGCGCTCCAGCGCCACCGCCGCGATCAAGCAGTTGGAGGAGCGGTTGGGCGTGCAGTTGCTTCGCCGCACCACGCGCCACGTCACCACCACGCTCGACGGTGAAGCCTATTACCAGCGCTGCATCGGCATCCTGGCCGACATCGAGGATGCCGAGGGCGGCTTCGGCGCGCATGAGGTGCGCGGGCGCCTCAGCGTCGACGTCAACGGCCATATGGCGCGCACCTTCCTGCTGCCGGAACTGCCGGCGCTGCTCGCCCGATATCCGGGCGTGACCGTGCATATCGGCGAAGGAGACCGCCTCGTCGACCTCGTGCGTGAAGGCGTCGATTGCGTCATCCGGGCCGGCACGCTTCCCGACAGCGACATGATCGTGCGGCGTCTCGGCATCGCGCGCGAAATCACCGTCGCCAGCCCCGCCTATCTCGACCGCCACGGCGTGCCGCGCACGCCGGACGACTTGGCTGGCCACATGATGATCGGCTTCGTGTCGTCGCGCACGAGGCAGGTGATGCCGCTGGAATTCACCGCCGACGGCGTGGTTCGCGAGATCGTCCTGCCGTCGCGGGTCACGGTCGCCAATTCGGACACGAGTGCTGCGCTGGTCCGGCTGGGCTTCGGGCTGTTCCAGGCGCCAAGGCTCCGATATGCGGACGACCTCGAGGCAGGCCGGCTGGTCGAAGTGCTTCCCGATTTCCCGCCGACGCCCACGCCGATCTCGGTGCTCTATCCGCCGAGCCGGCAGTTGTCGCCACGGGTCAGGGTGTTTGTCGATTGGCTGGTGGAGATCCTGGGGCCGAAGCTGGATGCGGGGTAAGTTGGCAATCGCGGAGGGGATCGTATCCAGCGGTCGTCATCCTAGGGCGGAGCAAGGAGCGAAGCGACGCGCGCAGACCCTAGGATCCATGCCGTGACGCCAAGGCGTTGCAAGGATTGCAGAATTCTCCGCCGTTGCGCTCTATAAGGGAGGTCACGGCATGGATCCTCGGGTCAAGCCCGAGGATGACGACCGTTAGGGCATGCCTACAAAAACAGCCGCAACTGCGCGTGGATGATCGACCGGTAATCCTCGATCGTGCGCCGGCCTTCCGCCTCGTCCTGCGTCAGCGCCAGCCGCACGACGCCGCCGGCGAGCTGAAAGATCAGGAACACCACGCGCCCGAACGCCTCGCGCTGTTTAGGCTTCAGCATCGGCGCCACACGGTCGCAGAACATCTTCGCCTGATGCCGCGTCTCGGCGATGTCGAGATGCTGCAGCGCCTTGTCGGCCTGGATCGCGTTCTGCAGATCTTGGATCGCCGGATCCGCCGCGACACGGCCGTAGTAATCGTCGAGCAGCCGATCGGCTGCAGTGGTCACGTCATCCACTCCCCGGATATCGGCGATGATCGCGCCGAAGCGAGCCCGGCTCTCCTCCGAGAAACGCTCGTAGAGCATCGCCAGGATCGCCGACTTGCTTGGAAAATAATGATAGACCGTGGCGATCGGTCCGCCGGCCAGCGCGCCGACTTCCTTCATCGTGACCGCATCTATGCCCTTCTCGCCGATCAGCCGCATGGTCGTGGCGAGGATCGCGTCGATACGCTCGCGGCTGCGCTCTTGCTTGGGCCTGCGTCTGGGTTCCGTCGCCGTTTGCCTTGCTTGCCTCATCTCGCGCGGGCGTCGTGGATTCTCGGTTGACAGGAAACTGATCAAGTATCAGTTTCGTGAATGCTGACAACTTGTCAGTTTTTTCACCGGGCTGCAAGGGAGGGCGCCTCGTGACTGCAACCGATGCCGCGCATGCGGAAAATGTCGACTGGCTGGTCGGCAATCCGACCGGCCTGCAACTCGCCGCGGCGCTCTGGATCGGCTCGGTCGGCCTGCTCATCCTGGGCTTGCAGCCGGTGCTGCTCGGCGCGCTCTATAGCGAGGGTCATGTCACCGGTGACGAGCTGGCGCTGGTCGCCACCGCCGAGATGATCGCGATCGCCGTCGGCTCGGCGATCGTGGCGATGCTCTTGCCGGCGCGCAACATGCGCTGGAAGAGCGCCGCGCTTTTGGTGCTGCTGGCGCTCGCCAATTTCTGGACCGCCTATACGATGAGCTCGAATGCGCTGATCGGCGCGCGCACCCTCGCCGGGCTGGCTGAGGGTGGCTTGGTCGCCGTGGCGACCGAATTGATCGCCCGCTCGCGCCGGGCCGAGCGCATCGGCGGCTATTTCGTCACGCTGCAGACCTTGGCGCAATGCGCGCTGGCGCTGCTGCTCGCGCTTTATGCCGTGCCTGCCGCCGGCGCGGCCGGCGGCTTTGTCGCGCTTGGCGTTGTCTGCCTGCTGTCGCTCGTCGTCGCGTGGATCGTGCCGGACGACTACGCCGACCTGCCGAAGGACGAGCATTTTGCCAATGTGCTCACCGTGCCGGCGATCACGGCGCTGCTGTCGATCTTCTGCTACTTCATGTTCTTCGGCGCCGTCTGGGCATTTCTGGAGCCGCTCGGCGCCGAGTTCGGCATAGACGGCCGCACCGTCGGCCTGATGGTCTCGGCAAGCCTTGCCGCGCAGGTCATGGGCGCCATGACCGCCACCGTCTTCGAAGCGCGCATCGACTACCGCTTCGCCATCACCGTCATCGGCGCCATCGCGACGATCAGCTCTGCGTTGCTCGCTTCCGGCCCCGGGCTTTCGGTCTTCTGGTCGGTGGCGCTGGTGATGGGCTTCATCCTGCTCTTCATCGTGCCCTATCAGATCCGGCTGGCGATCACCGCCGACGAGACGCGCAGTGCGGTACTGCTCGTGCCGGCGGCGCAGCTCTTCGGCCTCGCCATCGGCCCGGTCGCCGCCTCGCTGCTGATCGACGGCCAAAATTTCCGGCCGGTGCCGGAATTCGCCGCGGCAAGCGCGTTGGCCAGCGTGGCGCTGCTCGGCGTCTTCGTGCTGGTTGCCGGGCGCCGCGTTCCAGCCTGAGCGGGAGGTGACGATGGCAAACGCCTGGAGCAACTGGTCGGGTTTCGTGAACGCCGCGCCGAAGCTGATCGCCACGCCAGCCGATGTCGGCGAACTGGCCGATCTGGTGCGTTCCGCGCCCGGTCCGCTGCGCGTCGCCGGCGCCGGCCATTCCTTCACGCCGCTGGTGCACTCCGACGGCACCATCATCTCGCTGGCGAAGATCGAGGGGCTGGTTTCGCATGACGCCGCAGCCAATCGGGCATGCCTGAGGGCGGGCACAAGGCTTGGCGCGCTGATGCGCATCCTGCAGGACATCGGCCAGGGCCTGCCCAATATGGGCGACATCGACAAGCAAGCGATCGGCGGCGCGCTGGGCACCGCGACGCATGGTTCCGGCCCGACGCTCGGCGCCTATCATACGCAGCTCGAGGCGGTGCAGTTCGTCGACGGGCAAGGCAAGCGGCGCGAATACAGTCGGGCGGGCGACCAGGATATGATCCATGCCACCGGCGTCGCGCTCGGCGCTTTCGGCGTGCTCACCGAAGTGACGATGAACAACATCCCGACCTATCGGCTGCGGCGCCGCAAATGGGTGTTGCCGGTCGGCGATATGCTGCGCGACTTCGAAACGATGATGGCCGCCCACCGTTCGGCCGAGTTCTATTACATCCCGTTTTCCGGCTATGCGCAGTTCATCGCCAGCGATCTCAGCGACGCAACGCCGACGTCACGGCCGACCGAGGATGACGAGGAGGGCCTGGCGACGTTGCGCAAGCTGCGCACCGTGCTGCGCTGGCTGCCGGCGCTCCGCCGGGCGCTGATCAAGGGTGCGGTCAAGAAGGTGCCGGCCGAGGATTATGTGCAGGACTGGCTCAACGTCTACGCCAGCGACCGTCGCACCAAATTCAACGAGATGGAGTATCACCTGCCTTACGAGGACGGTCCGAAGGCGCTAGCCGAGATCATCGCGCTGAGCGAAAAGCACTTCCCGGAAGTCTATTTCCCGATGGAGGTGCGTTCGGTCGCCCCGGACGAATTCTGGCTTTCGCCCTTCCACAGGAGGCTGACCTGCTCGATCGCCATTCATCACGACGTGGCGAACGATCCGCTTCCTTTCATGCGCGCGGCCGAGCCGATCTTCCGCAAATATGGCGGGCGGCCGCATTGGGGGAAGATGCACAGCTTGACGGCGGCGGATTTCAAGAAACTCTATCCGCGCTGGGATGACGCAATGGCGGTGCGCCGCGACATCGATCCTGAGAACCGCTTCGTGTCGCCCTATATGGCCGGCCTGTTCGGCATCCAACAATGAGCGCCTATTTCGCCGAGCTGTCGAAGGCGCTCAAGGCCGCCGAAATCTTTCGGCCCTGCCTGGTGCTCGACCGCGACCGGCTGGACGCCAACATCGCGCTGGTGAAGCAGAGGCTGGCGCCGGGTCTTGCCGTGCGCCTGGTCGACAAGTCGCTGCCTTGCCTGCCGCTGCTTTTGCATATCTCCAAGTCGCTCGAAACCGGCCGCTTCATGACCTTCCATCCGCCGGTGACGCAGGCGGTGCTCGACGCCTTTCCCGCGGGCGATCTCCTCTACGGCAAGCCGATGCCGGTGGGTGCTGCGAAAGCGGCGCTGGCTAGAGGCGGCGCCGACTGGTGGTCGCGCGTCTGCTGGCTGATCGACACGCCGGAGCGCCTGTCCGAATACGGTGCGCTCGCCGCCGCGTTCGGCACCGAACTGCGCTTCGCTTTCGAGATCGATGTCGGTCTGCATCGCGGCGGCTTTTCCGGTCCTGCCGAGATCAGGGCGCTGACCATACCGAAGGGCCTGCGCTGCGAAGGCATCATGGCCTATGAGGCGCATGCGCCGGAAATTCCCGGGCTGTTCGGCGGCGCGGCCGGCGCGCTGAAAAAGGCCTCGGCGAGGGCTGCCGAGTTCGTCGCGGCCCTCGACGCGGACCAGCGCCGCATCCTCAACATCGGCGGTTCGAAGACGGCGCTGCTGCATGGCGGCGGCGTGGCCAACGAAGTGTCGATCGGCTCGGCCTTCGTGCTGCCCCGAGACTTCGACACGCCCGGCCTCGACGGCTTCCGGCCGGCCGCTGTCATTGCGTCGCCGATCCTGAAGGCGCTCGATCCGGTGCTGCCCGGCCCGGCGGCTATCTCCCGCACGCTGCAGGCGCTCGGCCTCTTCCCGAAGAAGGCCTGCTATCTCTATGGCGGCAAGTGGATGGCCGAACCGGTGTTCCCCGCAGGCATGAAGCCGAACGGCCTGATCGGGCTGTCGTCCAACCAGCAGTTCATGGGGCTGCCGGCGGGCGCGGAGGTGAAGCCGGGTGACTACGCCTTCCTGCGGCCGACGCAGAGCGAGGCGGTGCTGCAGCATTTCGGCTCGCTCGCGGTGTTTGCCGGTGGGCGGATTGTCGAGTTCTGGCCGGCGCTGCCGATGGGGTAAACGGGCGCGCCAACTGTCTTCGCCGCGATCCTTCGCGCCCCCCTCTGTCCCGCCGGCCTAAAGAAGTTCGGCACAACCAATTTATTTGACTAAGTCAACTAAATGGTTGATCCTGTCCGCGACAGGAGGAACTCCCCATGACCATCCACGATCACCCCGGCAACAAGCGCATCGATGCCGTGCGCGCCTTCAACCGATTCTACACCCGCCAGATCGGCCTGCTCGACGAAGGCCTCCTGAAGAGCCCGTTCTCGCTGACCGAGGCGCGCGTGCTTTACGAGCTTGCCCATCGCGACGGGCTGGTCGCCAGCGACCTGGTGCGCGACCTCGATCTCGACCCCGGCTATGTCAGCCGGCTGCTGAAAAAATTCGAGGAGCGCGGCCTGGTCGAACGCGCCGCCACGGAGGCCGACGCGCGGCGCTCCTCGATCGCGCTGACGCCCGCGGGCAGGGAAGCCTTCGCGCCGCTCAACCAGGATTCGCACGACCAGGTGCGCGCGCTGCTCGATCGCCTGGCGCCGACCGATCAGGAGCGGCTGGTCAAGGCGATGCGCACGGTGCAGGACCTGCTCGGCGACAAACCCGAACCCAAAATACCCTATATTCTGCGGCCGCTGCAGGTCGGCGACATCGGCTGGATCACGCATCGCCAGGGCCTCATCTACGCGCAGGACTATGGCTGGGACGCAACCTACGAGGCGCTGGTTGCCGAGATCCTCGGCGAGTTCGTCAAGAACTTCGTTCCGCAATGGGAGCGCAGCTGGATCGCCGAGCGCGAAGGCGAGGTGGTCGGCTCGGTTTTCGTCATGCGCAAGTCGCCCAAGGTGGCGAAGCTCAGGCTGCTCTATGTCGAGCCGTCGGCGCGCGGCCTCGGCATCGGCCGACGGCTGGTCGACGAGTGCATCGCGTTCTCGCGCGCCAAGGGCTACAAGACGCTGACGCTGTGGACCAACGACATTCTTGGCTCGGCCCGCCGCATCTACCAGGCGGCGGGCTTCAAGCTGGCCGAGGAAGAGCGCCACCATTCCTTCGGCAAGGATTTGGTCGGCCAGACCTGGAATTTGGAACTGTAGCGCCTTTTCCTTCTCCCCTTGTGGGAGAGGGTGGATCGGCGCGCAGCGCCGAGACGGATGAGGGGTGTTCCAGGGAACGCCGGCGTCTCACTCCGCTGGAACACTCCTCATCCATCGCCTTCGGCGGGACCTTCTCCCGCAAGGGGAGAAGGAGGAAGGCGTCTCAACCTTTGATCGGCACCCAGATCTCCAGCCCGCCATTGCCGCTGCGCGGATCGAATTCGGGGCCGTAACGCTCGAAGTCCGGGGCGTCGGCGATCTCATGTCCGGATGCAGGCAGCCACTTGTTCCAGATGGTGTTGACCGTGCGTCGGATGGTCGAGATGTGCTCGCGATGCGCAAACACGGCGTATTTCTGCGCCGGCACTCGAACCCGGTAAAAATCCTTCGGCAGATCGGAGAAATCCGACACCTCGACGCCCGCGACATAGTCGAAATTGCCGGCATCGTCGGCATTGGTGCAAACGCCGTAGGCGACGCCGGGCACCTCGCCGGGAATGTTGCCGATATAGGGTCCGAAGCGCTGCCACAGCATTGGGATGCCGGCGCTGGTTTCGCAGCTGTAGCGCTCGCCGAGCCCGGCGATGAGGAACGGCCGGCTGGTCTCGAAGCGCGGCGGCTCGAGCGCGGTGAGAAGCGAACTGTCCATGAGGATGGGCTCCACGAGGTCGAGGTTTTGGGTCGAGCCTCCAGCGCGCACCAGTTCCGGCGTGGTGCCGAACTGGTCGCGGAAGGCCCGCGTGAAAGCCTCATGCGAGCCGTAGCCGGCATCGAGCGCGACCGCCAGGATGTCGCTCGCGCCGCCGGCGAGCTTGCGCGCCGCTTCGCTGAGCCGCCGCGCCCGCATATAGCCCATGACCGACCGGCCGGTGGCGGCGCCGAAGGCGCGCGTCACATGGAAGCGCGACACGCCGCTGCTTGCCGCGACATCGTCGAGCGAAATCGCATCCGGCAGATGGCTTTCGACAAACCACAGCGCTTTCTCGGTCGGGTTCATACGGCTCCTCTTCGCATTGGCCGGATCATGGTGCCGTCTCTCGGAGCACTCAGTTTGATCGAAATTGCGCATCCCGCAATCCATTCGCCGATCGACACGGTTTGCGCGTGGACCACGGCACAGGCGCTAAGCGCTTGCGTCGATTTGGAAAATTCCCCCCAATAATAGTCAGCTCGGCGTTCGATCGCTCAATTGACCGCCGCAAAGGCTGCGGCATAGGTAGCGGCTGCGCAAAAGGATCGGATAATCGGTGAGTGGCCGCTGCCACGAGCCAACCTCCTGATGTGCTGGGTTTGCAAGACGCTGCATCAATGCAGCGCCTTGGCGTCTGTGGGGCGCAAAGCATCGAGAAGTTTGGGTTGCGCCAGGTCCAGGGACAGGCGTGGGGGTGACTTGTGACGTTCAATTTTGCCGAAACTGTTGCGCATTGTGCGCCGTCCCGAGGGCGTGCGTGCAAGGGATTGGCCATTCTGACCGCCAGGTTCTGCGTTGGGCTGCTGATCGGTCTGGCGCTTTGGGTGGCAACCGTAGTTGAAAGCCGCGCCCAGTCGAGCACTCCATCGATCACTGTCACCTCGCGCCCGGCCCAGTTCCGCTTCGTTGGACAGGTGATGAAGCTGACCTTCACAGCCTATTCCGGCAACAGGGTGTTCACGACCGCGACGGTCGACCCGCGTGGTCTCGGTCCGAATGTGCCGGACTGCGAGAGCCCGCCGCAGCAAACCGGCGCCACCTTCACCTGCACCTCGACCTATACCGTGACCCCGCTCAACATGGCGTCGGGTTCGTTTTCCGGCGCGCCGATCCTCAAATGGACCGCACCCAGCGGCAGCAGGACCGGCGCCAACTTCACCGTGCCGCTGGCCCCGCCGGACACCAACCCGCCGAACCTTATCCTGCCGTCCAACATCACCGTCGGCACAGACACCGGCAAGCCGACAGCCGTCGTCAACTACGCCGTCAGCGCTGTCGATCCCGAGGACGTTGTCGCGGATCTGCTGTTGACCGGCGGGCTCGCCTCCGGCGGCACCTTTCCGCTCGGCGTCACCACGGTCAGTTACTCAGCGACCGATCCGTCCGGCAACGTCACCAACGGTTCCTTCACGGTCACCGTCGAGGATCGTGAAGCCCCGGTGGTGAGCCTTCCCACCGACATCAGCGACAACGCGCCAGCCGGTGCGACGGGCCAGGCCGTGACCTTCACGGCGACCGCCGCCGACAATGCCGACCCGAATCCGACCGTCTCTTGCGCGCCGGCCTCGGGCAGCACCTTCGCCATCGGCGAGACCACGGTGAGCTGCACGGCCAAGGACGTTGCGGGCAACACCAGCGCTGCCAAGACCTTCAAGATCACCATCAACGACGTGACCCCGCCTGCATTGAGCGTGCCTGCCGACATCGCTGCAAACACCGATCCCGGCAAGCCGACGGCAACGGTCACCTACAGCGCGACGGCCACCGATGCCGGCGATCCAGCGCCCGTTGTCAGCTGCCTGCCGGCCTCCGGGAGCGCCTTCGCCACGGGCGAAACCACCGTTTCCTGCACCGCCAGGGACGCCAGCAACAACATTGCCGGCCCAGCGACCTTCAAGGTGGCGGTCAGCGACCACGAAGCGCCGGTGGTGACACCGCCTGCGGACATCACCGTCGGCACCGATGCCGGCGTCGCGACCGCTGTCGTCACCTATCCCAATGCCACGGCCAAGGACAATGTCGACGGCGATGGCACCGTCACGCCGGTCGTCGCCTCGGGCAGCCTGCCTTCCGGCAGCATCTTCCCGCTGGGCACAACCACCGTCTTCTTCGATGCCACAGACGCCGCCGGCAACACCGGTACGGCAAGCTTCAAGATAACGGTCAACGACACGGAGGCGCCGACGCTGAGCCTGCCCGCCAACATTGTCGTCGCCACCGATCCCGGCAAGGCCGGCGCCATTGTGACCTACAGTGTGTCGGCGACCGACGTTGTTGATGGTGCCGTCACGCCCACCCAGACGAGCGGGCTTGCTTCCGGCGCCGAGTTTCCGGCCGGCACGACAACCGTCACCTTCACCGCCACCGACAAGCAAGGCAACACCAGCTCGGGATCGTTCACCGTCACCGTGCAGGACCGTGAGGCTCCGGTGGTGAATGTTCCCGCCAACGTCACCGTCAACACCGAGACCGGCAAGAACACCGCCACTGTGACCTACAACGTCTCGGCCACCGATGCCGCTGGTGGTGCTGTCACGCTCACCCAGACAGCGGGGCTGGCTTCCGGCGCCAGCTTTCCGGTCGGCACGACAACCGTCACCTGGACGGCCACCGACAGTACGGGCAATGTCGGTTCTGGGTCCTTCATCGTTACCGTCGTCGACGCCGAAGCACCGGAGCTGACAGTGCCGGCCAACATCGTCGTCGACAGCGATCCCGGCAAGGCCAGCGCCACCGTGACCTACAGCGTGTCGGCGACCGACGCGGTGGACGGCGCGGTGACACCCGTGCAGATTGCGGGGCTTGCTTCCGGCGCCAGCTTTCCGGTCGGCACGACAACGGTGACCTTCAGGGCGACCGACAGCCGGGGCAACGCCAGCGATCCGAAGTCTTTCACCGTCACGGTGACCGATAACCAGGCGCCGGCGCTGAACGTGCCAGCCAACATCAGCGTTTCCACCGATGCCGGCAAGCCGACAGCCAAGGTAACCTACAATGTGTCGGCGACAGATCTGGTCGGCGGCGACGTGCAGCCGCAACTGGTCGCTGGCCTTGCCTCCGGCAGCGATTTCCCGATAGGCACCACGACCGTGACCTACAGGGCCATTGACCAGCAAGGCAATGCGAGCGCCGAACGATCGTTCACCGTTACCGTCGCCGATGGCGAGCCGCCGGTGCTGACCGTGCCGACCAACATCACCGTCACGGTGGCCTATGGCGAGACCTCGGGCACGGCGAATTGGGCGCCGCCGACCGCCACCGACAATTCGCAGGGCACAGTCAGCACGACCCAGATTGCGGGCCTTGACTCCGGCAGCAGCTTCCCGCTCGGCACCACGACCAACACCTTCGAGGCCAGGGACGCCGCCGGCAACACCGCCACGGCCTCGTTCACGGTGACTGTCAGCACAACGCAGCCCGGCAACGTCACCTTCCTGGTCAACTCGCCTGCCGACGGCAGCTTCGGTTTCTCCTCGCCCGAGCCGGCGCTCAATGTGGCGGTCAACAGCAGCGGCGGCCATGGCTCTTCCGGCGCCATCGCACTGGCGCCGGGCACCTACGCGTTCAGCTTCACGGCGCCGAACGGCGTCGACATCGCCTCGGCTCAGTGTTCGGACCCGGGCTCGGCCATCAACGCGGCCAGCAAGAGTGGCAAGCTGAAGGTGGTCCCGGGCGGCAACATAAGCTGCACGATCTCGACCAGCGATTCCGCCGACAAGGCGGTGGCGCTGATCGGCTCGTTCCTGGAAAGCAGGTCCGACATCATCATCGCCAACCAGCCCGACATCGACCGCCGCATCGAACGGCTGACCGGCGCTTATTCGGGCAATGGCGGCATGACCGCCTTCGGCATGCCGATCGGCGGCAGCCAGTTGCCGATCGGCCTGCAGATCGCTGCCGACCGCACCACCTTCGGCTACAGCCTGCAGCGGGCGCAGATGAGCGAGCAGGCCAATGAAGGCACAGACCAGACGAGCGCCGTGCAATCCGGAACCGGCGCGCCCGGCACGCAACTGCCGCTCAGCGCTTACTGCGGCCGATTGCCTTCGGCCAATGCGCCATTCCAGCATGCATTCGGCCCGGACACTGCCGGCTCTGTTGCTAGCACCGAGGCGCCGTCCGACCCGATGGCCCGGCGTTTCGATGTCTGGACGGAAGGCACGATCGGCCGTTTCAAGTCGGGCAGCGGCGACGGCAGCTTCGGCATCGCCCATGCCGGCGTCGACTATCTGCTGAGCCCGGCCATGCTGGTCGGCCTCAGCCTTCAGGTCGACTGGCTGGACCAGGATCGCGAAGACGGCGCCGCCGTCACCGGCGTGGGCTATCTTGTCGGCCCCTATGCCACGGTGCGGCTCTCCGACCATTTCTATCTCGACGCGCGCGCCGGCTGGGGTCAATCGTTCAACCAGGTCTCGCCGCTTGGGACCTTCAATGACAAGTTCGACGGTAATCGCTGGCTGGCCACCGCAGCATTGATCGGCAGCTTCGACATCGAACGCTGGAAGATCAAGCCTGAAGCGCGGGTGACGATGTTCGAGGAAAAGACCGATGCCTATGTTGACGGTCTCGGCGTCGATGTGCCGTCTGTCGACGTGCGCACTGGCCAGTTCGCCTTCGGCCCCAGCATCAGCACGGATATGCAGTTGGAGGGCGGTCTGGTGATGACACCGTTCGTCGACCTGCAAGGCATCTGGACCTTCATGCAGAACAATACCGCGACAGCGGCGACGGAAACGCCCGGACTGGCCGAGACCGGCTTGCGCGGGCGGGCCGAAACCGGCGTCGCGCTTTCAGCGGGCAACGGCATGTCGATCAACGCCTCGGCCTTCTATGACGGCCTGGGCAGCAGCAGCTACAGCGCCTTGGGTGGCAAGCTGGGGCTGAGCCACAGGTTCTGAGGGCCGACGACCGGATCACTACAAGCCTCGATCAATCCCGACGCGGGCTTGCCCGTCAGGCAAACCGGATTGAATCCCGACCGGCAAATTCGAAAGCCTTGCGCCTGTTGCCGTGACTTGTCGCTTTGCATTTGGCGGGGCAGCGATCCACTGCGCTGGAAGCCGGTTTGATCGAAATTGCGCAGTGCGCAATAATAGCAACGTGCATGCCGGGTTGAGTGGGATCGACTTGGCATTAGCGGCACGCGGGAAGGGGTGTCCCGATGACGACGGCGACGGCCGATCAGGTGTTCCGGTTTGGCGGGTTCACGCTCGACCTCGCCAAGGGAACGCTGCGCGGCATCAACGAGCCGCTGTTCCTGCGGCCGAAAGCCTACGCGCTGCTTTCGCATCTCGCCCGCAACATGGGCCGCGTCGTGCCGAAGTCGGAGCTGATGGATGTCGTCTGGCCCGGCGTCTACGTCACCGAGGATTCGCTCACCCAGTCGGTGCGCGAGATCCGCAAGGTGCTGGGCGAGGACATGGTGCGCACCGTCTCCAAGCGCGGTTATATGCTTGCCGCGGAAGCCGAAACGGCGCCGGAGATCAGCAGCCAGCCGATCGTGGCGGTGGTGCGCTTCCGCAACGAGAGCGGCGATCCGGCCGACGAGGCGATGGTCGACGGCTTTGCCGAGGATCTCATCAACGGCGTGGCGCGCTTTGGCACCGTGACGGTGCTGGCGCGCAATTCAAGTTTTTCCTTCGCTTCCTTCGGCCGCGCGGAGTGGCCGCAGATCCGCGCTCGCATCGGCGCCGATTATCTGGTGGAGGGCTCGCTGCGCCGCCAGGGTGAGCATGTCGTGGTGGCCGTCAGCCTCGTCGACATCGCGAGCGCCAGCCAGCTCTGGGGCGACCGCTACCAGTCGCAGGGCGCCGGCCTGTTCGCGATCGAGCGCGACATCGTCGAGCAGATCGTCAGCCGCCTGGTCACGCGGGTCACCAACGCCGGCCTCGAGCAGGCCTCGCGCAAGCCGGTGACCAGCCTTGCCGCCTACGAGCTCCTGCTGCGCGGCTTTGCGCTGCTGCGCGATCCCGCTCAGACCGACCAGCGCGGCGCAGAGGCCTTGTTCGAGGCGGCGATCGCCAAGGATCCGAATTACGGGCTTGCCTATTCCTATCTCGCTTTGGCGCGCTCGCTCGACGGGGAGTTCGGACGCGCCAGCGATGCTGTCCTGGAAAATGCGCGCGACCTTGCCGACAAAGGGCTGGCCCTGTCGCCCGACCAGCCGACCGGCCATCGCGTGCAGTCGCTGATCCGCCTCTATATGCGCGATCACGAGGCGGCCGAACATCACATGCGCATCGCCTTACAGCTCAACCCTTATGACGCCGACAGCATCGAGCAGATGGGCATGCTGCTCACCATGCGCGGCCGGCCGCTGGAAGCGCTGACCTGGCTGGCGCGCGGCATCCGCATCGATCCGCTGCATCCGCATTGGTACCAGTTCGACCGCGCGCTGGCGCTCTACATGATGGGCGAATACCGGCAAGCGGCGGAAGCGCTGGAGCTCGCGACGCGCCCGGCGCCCTGGATCAGGACGAGGCTGGCCGCCTGCTATGCCCAGATGGGCGACAGGGAAAAGGCGCGGCGGCAGATCGCCCTCATCGAGGACGGCGCTTCCTTCTCGCCCCTCGACTATGCGCTGCACGGCGTGCCGTTCGAAAATCCGGCCGATGCCGAGCATCTCTGCGAAGGCGTCAGGCTTGCCCTAGGCTAAATGTATGTCGCCCGGAACGTGCAGCGGTTCTGGGATATCAAAACAAAACTTAAAGCGCGTCGCCCGAATCCGTTCCAGCGCGACGCGCTTTGGGCTGTGCCCGAGCCGCCTCAATCGACGATGACCACGATGTAGCGGCCTTGATAGGGCCGGTAGTAGGTCCGGCCGCAGCGCCAGACGTCGAAGCCGTTGACCTTGGTGCGAACGCAGCCTGCCGGCAGCGTGGCGACCCAGGCGGTGGTGTGCCTCAGCACACGCCATGTCGTGGCGCGCCGGGCGACGCCCGCGGCGCTGTGCGGTGTCCAGGGCGCCCCGATGCGGGCTTCGGCGGTACCGACCAGCGACAGGGCCGGCACGGCCGTGCCGACGATCTCGACGGCGGCGAGGCCGATCCCGAGCAACGCAGCTGCCGAGCGCATTTTCCTGAAAGATTTCACAGGCATTTTCGTTTCTCCTGAGGTTGGTGTTCAGTCTAGTGGGAGGATGAAGCGGCCAGCCGGGTCGAACCCGTCAGCGCCGCCAGGTGAGCAACCACGAACAGCCAGTGCGCCGCGGTTGTGACATAGCCGACGACGAGCACGTCGGCAGCGATGAAGAACTGCCAGAACAGAAGGTTTGCCGTTCCGAGCAGCACATGCACGGCAGCCAGCACGGCGTGCCAGTTGCGGGAGTAGGCGATGCGCCAGAGCGTCACGCCGATGATCAGGGCCAGCCCGTGCGCCTCGATGAAGCCGATGCCGGTGCCGGGCGCGTTGTTGAGCAGCACAGCTTCAGCCCCGCGCCCGAAGAACGAACCGGCAATGTCGGTGGCGAGCCCGCCTGCGGAAGCAAGGACCAGGAAGCCGGCATTCACGCGAACGAGAAGATTTCCAAAGAAGGGTGTCATGATCGTTCCTTTCCGTTTTGGGTGATAAAGGTCGCCACGGCGGCGTTCGCCGCCGTGGCTGCTGGGAGGGCGCCGCTCAGGCCACCAGCGGCTGGGGCTCGGCTGCGGCCGCGGTCGGTTCGGCCGCGGGGGTGCTCTCAGCCGGCGCCTTGATGCCGAACCAGGTGACGTAGAGCGTCGGCAGGAAAACCAGCGTCAGCACGGTCGCCACCAAGAGGCCGCCCATCACCGCATAGGCCATCGGCCCCCAGAACACCGTCGGCGCGATCGGGATCATGCCGAGGATGGCTGCGGCCGCCGTGAGCAGGATCGGCCGCAACCGATGCGTGGTGGCGCTGATCACCGCGGCCCATGGTTCCTCGCCGGCGGCGATGTGCTGGTCGATCTGCGCGATCAGGATCACCGAGTTGCGGATCACCATGCCGATCAGCGACATCACGCCGAGGATCGCGACGAAGCCCATCGGAGCGCCCGAGAGGAGCAGCGCGCCGGCGACGCCGATGATCGCAAGCGGAGCGGTGAGCAGCACCAGCACCAGGCGCTGGAAGCTCATCAGCTGCACCATCAGGACGGTGGCCATGATGAACAGCATCAGCGGGAACACCACGAAGATGCTGGCCTGCGCCTTGGCGCTGTCCTCGATCACGCCACCCTGCTCGACGCTGTAGCGCGCCGGCAGTTCCGCCTTGAAGGCGGCGATGGCGCTCTCCAGCCGCCGCGTGACCAGCGTGGCATTTTCGCCCGGCGCGACATCTGCCTGGACGGTCACGGTCGGCAGCCGGCCGCGGCGCCAGATCAGCGGCGGCTCGGTCTGGTAGGTGAGCTTCGCCACCTGCTCGAGCGGCACCCGCCGTCCGCCGGAGGCGCTGATCGTCAGGCCGCGCAGCGTGTCGATGCTGGCGCGTTCGGTTTCCACCGCGCGGGCAACGATGTCGACGAGGTAGATGTCGTCGCGCATCTGCGTGATCTTCGAGCCGGAGAGCACCGCGTTGATCGTCTCCGACAGCTGCTGCGAGGAGATGCCCAGCGCGCGCGCCCGGTCCTGGTCGACATCGACCTTGATGACCTTGGCCGGCTCGTTCCAGTCGTAGTTGATGTTGCGCACCGAGGCGTCGCTGCCCAGCACCTGCGCGAACTGCTGCGCGAGGCCGCGCGTCTTGTCCGGATCCGGACCGCTGACACGGAACTTCAGCGGCCAGCCGACCGGCGGGCCGAGCTCCAGCGGCGTGACGCGGACCATGACGTCGTCGAAGCCGGTCGACAGCTGCTTCTCCAGCCGGTCGATCACCGCCTGGCGCACGGCGTGGCCCTTGGTCACGATCACCGCCTGGGCGAAGAAGTCGTTGGCGAGCTGCGCGTCGAGGGGCAGGTAGAAGCGCACCGCGCCCTGGCCGACATAGAAGCTCCAGTGGTCGATATCAGGATCGGCGGCGAGCAGCTTCTCGACGCGCTCGACCACGGCATCCGTCGACTTGATCGAAGCGGTGCGCGGCAAGGTGAGGTCGAGCATGACCTCGGGCCGGTCGGACTTCGGGAAGAACTCCTGGCCGACGAAGCCCATCGCCACGACGGAGAGCGCGAACAGTCCGGCCGTCGCCGACAGCACCAGCCACTTTGCCCGCATCGCCATCTCGAGCAGCGCCTGGAAACCGCGGCCGACGCGCGAGGGCTGATGGCTGCCGCCATGCCCCTTGATGCGATCGGGCAGCAGGAAGACGCCGGTGAGCGGCGTGAACAGCACCGCCACCACCCAGGAGACGACGAGCGCGATCGCCACGACAGCGAACAGCGAGAAGCAGTATTCGCCGGCGCCGCTCTTGGCGAAGCCGACCGGCACGAAGCCGGCGATCGTCACCAGCGTGCCGGTGAGCATCGGGAAGGCGGTGGAGGTGTAGGCATAAGTGGCGGCCGAGATCTTGTCGTAGCCTTCCTCCATGCGCGAGATCATCATCTCGACCGCGATCATGGCATCGTCGACCAGCAGGCCGAGCGCGATGATCAGCGCGCCGAGCGAGATGCGCTGCAGCGAGATGCCGAAATAATCCATGGTGACGAAGGTGATCGCCAGCACCAGCGGGATGGCGACCGCTACGACGACGCCGGGACGCCAGCCGAGCGCCAGCAGCGAGACGGCGAGCACGATGGCGATCGCCTCGCCGAGGCTCTTGGTGAATTCGCCGACGGATTCTTCCACCACATGCGACTGGTCGGCGACCAGGCCGAGCTCGGCGCCGAGCGGCAGCTCGGCCTGCATCTCATGCATCTTCTCCTTGACGGTCTCGCCCAGCGCCAGCGCGTCGCCGCCCGAAGTCATCGAGATGGCGATGCCGACCGCAGGCTTGCCGTTGAAGCGGAACGTCGGCTGCGGCGGGTCGGAATAGGCGCGCTTGACCTCGGCGACGTCGCCCAGCCGGAAGTAATGGCCGTTGGCGTAGAAGTTGATGGCCTTGAGGCTTTCCTCGGAGGTGAAGCTGCCGGAGACGCGGATGGCGATGCGCTCGGGGCCGGCATCGACCGTGCCGCTCGGCGTCAGCGCGTTCTGCGCCTGCAGCGCCTGCGACAGCGTGCCGACATCGAGGCCGAGCGCCGCCACCTTCTGCGTCGAGAATTCGAGATAGATCTTCTCGTCCTGCTGGCCGATGAGGTCGACCTTGGCGACGTCCTTCACCGTCAGCAGCCCGGCGCGCAGGCTGGTGCCGAGATCCTTCAACTCGCGATGGCTGAGGCTGTCGGAGGTGAGCGCGTAGATCAGCGAATAGGTGTCGCCGAACTCGTCATTGTAGAACGGCCCCTGCACGCCGGACGGCAGCGTCGGCTTGATGTCGTCGAGCTTTTTGCGCACCTGGTACCAGAGCGGCTGCACCTGGTCGGCGGCCACCGTGTCCTTGAGGTTGACGAAGACGACGGATTCGCCGGGCTTGGTGTAGCTCTTGACGTAGTCGAGGTCCGGCAGCTCCTCGAGCTTCTTCTCGATGCGATCGGTGATCTGCTCCACCGTGTCGCTGGTGCTGGCGCCCGGCCACATCGTCTTCACCACCATGGTCTTGATAGTGAAGGGCGGGTCCTCCTCGCGGCCGAGGCCGCTATAGGCGTAGAGGCCGGCAAGGGCGGCCGCGATCATCAGGTAGACGATGAAGCTGCGGTGCCGCAGCGCCCATTCGGAAAGATTGAAGCTGGTCATGATGCGGTTCCTTTTCAGGGCGCGCGCAAGCGCGCTCCGCCGGCGCCTGCCGGCTGGCCAAAATAAATGACGGTTTGGGTTCGGTCAGCGCCCGCCGCTTGGCGGGCACTGTCGCAATTCAGGCCAGGCTGTGCATGGTGCCCGGCACACGGTAGGGCGCGCGCTCGGCGGTTCTCGGCCTGATGGCGAGGCCCGCGAGATGGCGCTGGAAGGCGGCCGCCTCCTGGACTGGCGAGGCGAGCGCGACATGGCCGTCCGGCCTCACCAGATAGGCTGCGTCGCGCTGCAGGCCGGCTTTCCCGGCTGCGTCTGTCCAGGCGAAGCCATGCACTGCAATTCCTGTCGGTGCGAGCATCGCCCGGAAATCGCAATTGACCTCGCCATAGACATGGACCTGCCAGTCGAGCGACCGCAGCGGCTCGAAATTGTCGCCGCCCGCGCCCATGACGTTGCCGGCGACATAGGGCAGGCGATCGCCGCCGCTGACCCTGCCCGCCATGCCCGAGCTGATCGGCCCGGCGCGGTACTCGATCGCCGTCTGCGAGATCACGCCGAAGAATGCGCGCGACCCGAACGATGTGTGGAGCCCGATGTTCATGACCTTCGGCATCACGTAACGCCGGAACAGGCCGACCAGCCGCGAGCGGTTGGTGATAAAGCGGAACACCTTGTCGGTGCTTTCGATCAGCTTGTGGGCAAAGGCGATGCGCTCCGGCTCGTAGCTGTCGAGCAGGCGAGGATCGGCTCGGCCCTGCACCACGGCGCCTAGCTTCCAGGCGAGGTTCACAGCATCGCCCATGCCGGTGTTCATGCCCTGGCCGCCGGCCGGGCTATGGATGTGTCCGGCATCGCCGACGAGGAACACGCGACCGGCGCGGAAGCGCTCGGCGACGCGATGATGGACGCGATAGGTCGAGAACCAGTTGACCTCTTCGACCGTGACGCCGGTGTCGCGCTCGACATCGGCGCGGATCGCCTCGAAGCTGATCGTCTCGTCGGCCTCATGCGCCTTCGGCACGATGCCGATAAGGCGCAGCGAGCCCGACTGCCGGACCGGCATAACGATGGCGAAGCCATAGCTGCTGATGGTTGTGTCCATGCCATTGCGGGTAACGTTGCCCGTGCCCTTCACGTCGGCGACATAGAAGGCCTGTTCGTAGGTACCGCCCGGGAAACCGATGTTCAGCCCATGGCGTACCGTGCTGCGGGCGCCGTCGCAGCCGGCGAGATAGGCTGCGCTGACGGTCTCCGTCTTGCCGTTCCGCGAAAGAGTCGCGATGACCGCGTCACCCTTGTCCTGGAAAGCAACGAGCTCCGTACCGCGCTCGACCTCGACGCCGGCGCGTTCCAGATGCGTGATCAGCACGCGTTCATGGATATCCTGCGGCAGCGCGAAGGCGAAGGAGTAGGGGCTGATGCCGCGGCCAAAATCGGAAAGCGGCAGCCGCGCTGCGACGCCGGCCGGCGTATGTAACGTAAGCCGTTCCAGCCGGATGCCCTCGGCAAGGATGTCCTCGACGATGCCGATCTGGCGATGGAACTCCAGCGTGCGCGCCTGGACGGCGAGCGCGCGCGAGGTTTCACCCGGACCGGTGGCCTTGTCGAAGATGCGGACCGGGACGCCGAGCCTGGTCAGCCAGAGAGCGAGCGTCAGCCCGGTCGGACCGGCGCCGGCAATCAGGACCTTTGTCTTGGACATGGTCATTTTTCCTCTCCTTCAACGATACGCACTTTTTCGTGTTCCCGCAGCCGGTTCACGCCGGCGGTGACGACCAGATCGCCTTTGGCGAGCCCGCCGCTGACCACGACACGGTCGGTCTCGTAGCGGGCAACCGTGACCGGCTTGAGCTCCACCGCCGACGAGGCGGACACGACCCACACGGCTGGCTTGCCGTCCTTGTCGAACAGCGCGCTGCCCGGCAGCACCATGACCGGCGCGCCGCCCATCTCGGCGCGGCCGGCGACGCTTGCGCCGAAACGCATCTCGTTGGGCGCATTCTCGATCGAGACCTTTACCTGGAAGGTGCGGGTCGCGGCGTCGGCCATAGGCGCGATCTCGCGGATGGTGCCGACCGCGGTGATCGCCGGATTGCTGAGCAGCGAGACAGTCACTTTTGGCGGGTGCTTCGTATCGGGTGCGTTGGCGAAGACCGCTTCGGCGATCGAGAACACGGCGTCGCGGCTCTCCGGATCGGCAACCCGCACCACCATCTGTCCGACATTGACGGACTGGCCGGCTTCGGCACCGGTGGCGGTGACGATGCCGTCGAATTCCGCATGCAGCTCGGTATAGCCGAGCTGGTCCTTGGCCATCTCGAAGGCGATGTTCGCCGACTTGAGCTTGGCCTGCGCCGAACGCAGATTCTTCAGTGTCGCGTCATAATTGGCTCGGGTGGTAAAACCCTTGCCGAGCAGGGCGCCGATGCGGGCCTCCGCAGCTTTTGCCTCGACAAGCACGGCCTGTGCCGCCGCGACATCGGCCTCGGCGCTGGCGAGCCGGTTGCGATAGTCCTGGTCTTCGATGCGGGCGAGCACCTCGCCCTTCTTCACCGTCGAGCCGATCTCGGCGACGCGTTCGAGCAGCTTGCCCGACACGCGGAAGCCGAGGTCGCTTTCTAGCCTCGGCCGGATCTCGCCGATGGCGATGCGGGTATCGGCGCTGAGCATCGGGACGGCCGCGATGGCCTTGACAAGCTTTGTCTCGGCTGCGGCGGGCTTCACGTTCGAGGCCTCGCTCCTGGCGCCGTGCCAGACCATGGCGCCGCCGCAGGCAAGAACGGCGATCGATCCGGCGACAAGGCGGCGCCGCAGCGGCCTGTTATGAGAAAGTGCAATCATGTTGTCTCCATGACCAAGGTTGCGGCCGCGCTGGGAGGATGCGGCGACCGGGAAATCAGTTGGCTGGAGAGGGAGATCGGGCTTTGCGGCCTGTCTTTTCGCCAGCCCGATCTTCTTGGCGCTTCCGGCTCCGGAAATCCCGAACGGTTTCTGAAAATTTTCCGATGTTTGGGTGAGGCGGCCTTGGAATTGCGCAGGGGAGACGCCGATGCCGCGCTCAAACCGTCCAGAAATAGCGCACCAGGTGGAAGAAGATCGGCGCGGCGAAGACCAGGCTGTCGGTGCGGTCGAGCATGCCGCCATGGCCCTCGATCAGATGCCCCCAATCCTTCACGCCCTGGTCGCGCTTGATGGCGGAAGCGACCAGCCCGCCGAGGAACCCCATCGTGCAGGCGACGAAGGCGACGGCCGAGGCCTGCAATGGCGAGAACGGCGTGATGAAGGCGAGCAGCGCGCCGAGCAGGCTCGAGGCGACGAGCCCGCCGATCAGCCCCTCCCAGGTCTTCGACGGCGAGACCTTTGGCGAGAAGCGGTGCTTTCCGAACAGCTTGCCGAAGATGTACTGCAGCACGTCGCTGCCCTGCACGACGATGATCAGGAAGGCGACGAGCAGCAGGTTGCGGCCCTCGAAGCCGGGCACGTTCAGCGTCAGCAGCGCAGGGACGTGGCTGACGCAATAGACCGCGATCATGATCGCCCATTGCTGCGCCGAGACGCGCTCCAGGAAGCGCTCGGTATCGCCGTGCAGTGCCGTGATCGCCGGCATCAGCAGGAAGCAGTAGACCGGGATGAAGATGACGAACAGCCCGTACCAGGCCGTCCACACCAGCCAGTATTGGAACGGAATGACGATGCCGAACATGCCGAGCAGAACCCAATGGTCGCTGCGGCGGCTGTGCGTCAAGGTCACGAACTCGCGCAGCGCCGCGAACGAGATCAGCGCGAACAGGATGGTCATGCCGTAGCGGCCGAAGAAGAAGGCGACCGTCATCAGCGCCACCATGACCCACCAGGCATTGATGCGCTGGGTGAGGTTGGTGAGCGTCGCGCTGAGCGGCTTCGGCGCCCGCGCCGACAGCACAGCGGCGGTGGCGCTGGCGGTGGTCAGCACCACGAAAAGGCCGATGATCAGGATGCTGATTTCGTGGCGCATCATTCGTCTCGATCAGGGCGCGGATTGAGCGCCAGAAGTTCGGCCCGGGCGCGTTCGAGGAAGGCGCGGCGTTCCTCGCCCGGCGCCACCGCCACCGGCGCGCCGAAAACGACGCGGCAAAGCAGCGGCACCGGCAGGAACTGGCCCTTGGGCAACACGCGCGACATGTTCTCGATCCAGCACGGGATCAGCTCCACTTCCGGCCGCGCGATCGACAGATTGTAGAGCCCGGAGCGGAACGGCAGCAGCTCGTCGCTCATGTTGCGCGTGCCTTCCGGGAAGATGATCAGCGAATGACCCCGGTCGAGGACGGAAAGCATGACGGAGATCGGGTTCTCTTCCGGCCTCGTCCATTGCCGGCTGATCAGCACGGAGGACAGCATGTCCTCGGCGATGAAGCGGCGCAGCCGCGACTTTCGCCAATATTCGGCGGCGGCGACCGCATGTGTGGTGGCGCGTTCTCTTTCGCTGAGGCAGGCCGACAAAAGGATGAAATCGCCATGGCTGGTGTGGTTGGCGAAATAGATGCGCTGCCGGTCCGATGGCTGGCAACCGCTCCAGATCGGACGCACGCCGGTCACCGCCCGGGCCAGCGCGGACAGGCCGACCGAGGTCGCCGTCTGCAGCAGGGGGAAGGTCCGGAGCGACAGCTTGTTCATCCCGGCATCCAGAATCCGGCTGTCAGGAACGCGATGACGAAGATCGCGAAGGCGATGCGCTGCCGGGCAAGCAGGCGGCGCGTTCCGGCGATGCGGTCGTCGAGGGGGCGCGGAGACGAGGAGGCGGGCTTGAGCCGCATGCGCGCCAGGACGTCGTCGACAGCGGCGCATCCCGAACGCTCATCGTCATGGCTCGCCATCAGCCGGAACAGCAGCGCGTCGAAGGCGAGAAGCGCCGAAAACCCAAGCACCACGACGGCGCTTGCCGCCGCGACCAGCAGCGCCAGCACCGCGATCGGCGCCTGGAGCGCGCCGCGCGCCGAGGCGACCAAAGGCGCGAAGCCGTCGCAGACGAGCACGATCGCGGCCGGCCACGCGGCGTGCTTGATCAGCATGGCGGCAAAGGCGGCTGTCCGCTGCTGGTAGGCTTCGTCCGTCATGCCGGCTCGTCCAGTCCGATGCGAAGATGCACCGGTCGTCCGGACGCGGCGAGCTGCTTGCGTGCCTGGGATGGCGTGTGCGAGCGGCCGGTCGCGACGAGCCATCCGGCGACGACGGTGGCGCTGCGCTGGAAGCCGAGCGCGCAGCAGACCAGCACCGTGCCATGCCGGCGCGCCGGCTCGATCGCGGCCACCGCTTGGTCGAGCGTATCCGCCGGCGGCGGCAGCAGATCGAGCATGCCGAAGCTTTGCCAGCGGCCCGGCGCGTCGCCCGGTCGCTCAAGCTCGGCGGCGAGATCGATCACCGTGCCGAAGCCGTCAGCCTCGGCGGCGTTCGGGAACCGCCCAAGGAAGACGCCGTCGCTGACCGGCACGACCGGCGGCAGCTTGCGCGTCCAGGCCCAGACATTGACCTTGGCGCCCAGACGATAAGGCCAAAGCAGAATGCGGCTCGCCAGCGACACACGGCCATCCGCGGTCTTCTGGAACACTTTCGCGCCGGCCCCGGCATAGGCGAAGGCGACGATGGCCAGCGCCAGCGACGGCCATAGAAGCAACAAGGCGAGCGCGGAGAAGAAGGCGCCGACCGCAGCGCCCGTTAGCACCAGAGCGGCGCCCAGGGCGTAGTATAGCGCAAGCCGCAGTGCCTTGCCGTCGGTAGTCAGGCGGAAACCGGCGAACGGCAGCTCGCCCCGTGCCGGAAAGAGCCACAGGGCGAAGAAGCCGAGCAGCGCGCCGGTCGGGATGTCGATGAAATGATGCTGCCAGGTGGTCAGCACCGAGGCGCCGATCAGAAAGCACCAGCCGTGCCAGAGCCCCAGCAAAGGACCGGCGAGGCGCTGGCGCCAATGATCCCAGATGATCACCAACAGCGCGATATGCAGCGACGGCGCCTGGTTGAACGGCTTGTCGAAGCCGCCGAGCACCGCAAACAGGAAACCCGGCAGGCCGCTCGTTTCCGGCCGCACGAATGTGGCGGTCAGCGGAAACAGGATGAAGCAGGCGACGGCGACGATCTGCGCGGTGAGGTAGCGGCCGGCCAGCCGGTCGACGCCCTGGCGGCTGTCGTTGAGCAGGAGCGACAGTCCGTAGAACAGGTTGATCGACCAGTAGGGCACGATGGTCCAGGCGACGAACGGAACATGGTGTTCCCAGGAGAACACGATGCTGCCGACATGGTCGCGCGTCGATGCGAGCCAATTGGCGAAGCCGTAGGTCGAATAGAAGAACGGCGCGAGGAAGGCGAGCCACAGCGCTGCGCGCAGGACGACACGCCCATAGGGCTCGGCGCTGGGTGAAAGTGGCGGGGGCTCGGCACTGAAAGGCATGCGGCGGTGGTCCTAAAGCCGCCTTGCCAGCGAGACGGTGAAGATGCCCCATTGGTCGATGCGCTGGTCGAGCTTCTCGAAGCCTGCCGCCTCGACCAGCTGATCCATCTCGGCTTGCGTGCGCCGCCGCATCACCCAGGCCTGGCCGCCGCGATGCGAGGTCAGGCTGCGCGCGATCATTTCGAGCTGCGGATGCCAGGGCTGGTTGGTGTAAATGAGCAGGCTGCCTGGCTGCATGGCGCGGGCAAGGCCGCCGAGCGAGCGCGCAATCAGCGCATTGTCGGAGAAGAGCTCGTAAAGGCCGGAGACGATGGCGAGGTCCGGCGCCGGATCGAGCGCGGCGAGCCCGTCGCCGTCGAAGGCGTCGGCGCGCTGGAACGACACGCTGGCCGGCAATTGCTGCTCGGCGATCAGCTTGCGGCCGCGCTCGACATTGAGGTCGGAATAGTCGCGCAGCCGAACGCTGGTCGGTTGCTCCCGGCTCATGTCGATCGCATCGAGGACGTAGCGGCCGTGACCAGACGCAATGTCCAGGATGTTGGTTGGCCGCCCAGCGGCCTTCAGCATTGCCAGCGCCGAGCCGATCAGCTCTTCGATGTGAAGCTTGCGCTGGCGGATGCCGCGCCAGCCGATGGCGTGGAGGAAGGTCCGGTCGACCATGCGGCCGATCGGCCCCAGGCCGCGCGGCTCGTTCTCATAGACATAGTCGAGCGTCGAACCGGAATCGAAGCCGGTGGTAACGCCGACCTTCATGCCTTGCGAGAACCAGCTGCCGACGCGGATGAAGGCGCGGCTCGTCGCCCAGTAGAAGCCCCTGGGCGAAAGCAGATCGAGCGGCGAGGCGAGGCGGTCGGCCTCGTCGCGCGTGTAACCGGCGATGTCCGCCTGCTTCAGGTCGACAGCTTCCGCGGGTGCCGCGAACTGCGCTTCAAGGAACGGCCGGATCAGGTCGAGCGCCTTGGCGCGGTCGCGCTCGCCAAGTGTGTCGTGGAAGAAGCCCGGCAGCACGTGGCGCTCCTTCGCGCGGCTGCCGAGATTGACGAAGAACTCATGCTGCGGCGCGTGCCGCACCACCCAGTCGCTGCCCGACAAAAGAAGCTGCGTCGGCACGGTGATGGCGCGCGCATCGGCAACGATGCGCGCCGCGTGCTGATAGAGCTCGACCAGGATGTTCGAGGCGATCGGCCTTGTGATCAGCTTGTCGTTTTCGAAGGAAGCAATGCGCACAGGGTCATGAGTGAGAAGGTTCGCCTTGACGTAGGAATTGACGAAGAAGCGCCCCTTGATGTTCTGCCACAGCGCGATGCCTTCCTTGGCGAAAGGGACATAGAGTTTCACCGAGAAGGCGGGCGAGGCGAGCACCATGGCGCGCAGCTTGGGCGCATAGTCGTGCACCCACGCGGCCGCCAGCACCGCGCCGAAGGACTGCGCGATCAACGCGATGTCCTGCGCGGCAAAACCGTCCCTGGCGGCGATCTCGCGCATGAAACAGTCGATATCGCGCACCAGCGCGGCGAAAGACGGAGCGTAGCCGCGCTCGCCGGCGGAGCGGCCGTTGCCGCGCGCATCCCAGGCATAGAAGGCGTAGTCGGGCAGGCTGAGTTCGTCGACGAGATGCGCCATGCGGCCGCCATGCTCGTGTCCGCGATGGAAGAGCACGACCGCGCCCTTGGCCGTGGCCTGCATCGCCGGCCAGTAGCGGTAAAAGATCTGCGTGCCGTCATGGCTGCGGAAGGTGCGTTCCTGCGCCTGCCGCGCAAGGCTTTGCGCCGGCGCGCTGGCGACCTGTTCGTGAAGCATGGTGGTTCCCCCGGGCGGCATGGCGAGTCTCGGTGCTCAGCCGGTGCTGCCAATAAGACCGGCGCGTATCCGGTTTATGGCGGTCAGCAGCGAAAGCGTAGCCATGGCCGGAAACACAAACGGGGCGATTGCCTCCGGCCAGAGCCCGGCGGCGGCGAGCACGGCGACCACGCCGAGCGCCAGCGCCCTATCGCTCTTGCCGAACGGCCCGGCATAGTTTCGCCCGATCCCGGCTGCGATGCCGAGCACGCCGGCGAACTCGGTGAGCGCCGCGGCGATGGCAAAGGCGACGACGCCCCAGGCGCCGAATTGAGGAAGGGCGGCGAAGGGCAGGATCAGCGCGAGGTCGGAGACGACATCGCAGATCTCGTTGAGGTACATGCCGAGCGTCGAGGCCTGGCCATGCTCGCGCGCTAGCATGCCGTCAATGGCGTTGAGCGCCATGCGCAGGAAAAGCACCAGGGGGATGAGGAAGAGCAGCGGGCTCCAACCGGGGAGGATCGCGATCGCCGATCCAGCCGCGATGGACAGCAGCGCAGCCGCGACCGTTATGCCGTTGGCCGTCACACCCATCGCCGCCAGCCTGTTGACCAGCGGCCGCAGCCTGTCCTGGAAAGCCGGCTTCAGCGCATAGAGCGTCGGCATTGCGATGATCCCCCGATCCTCGCCGGCAGATGTATCACAAACATGCCGAACGGCACCAGCGCAGCTGCTAAAACACTGTGAATCCCAGACAGTTGGCACCATGCCATGCACCCATTGCCTGAAGACGACGCCGGAGCCGGCGCTCTGTGTCGCTCTCATGCCCGCCTTGGCGAGCTTCGACCATGCAGCCCTGGCATGGCCGCATGCGGTCGCCGGCTTTTGGAACAACGCAGCCACTTGAATAGTAAGCACGCTTATTATATATGCCGCTCATGGTTTCAGATGGCATCGACAGATTGGGATTTTTGATCCACGACGTGCAGCGCCTCATGCGCAAGCGCTTCGAGGCGCGCGCCAGCGGGTTGGGCCTTTCCTCGGCGCAGTGGCGGCTTCTCGTCCGCGTCGCCAAGGAGGCCGGTGTCGCGCAGGCGCGGCTCGCCGAGCTGCTCGAGATCGAGCCGATCAGCGTCTCTCGCCTCGTCGACCGGATGGAGGAGGGCGGCTGGATCGAGCGTCGCGCCGACGCGGCCGACCGGCGTGTGCGCATGATCTTCCCGACCGAAAAGGCCAACGCAGCCTACGCCGATGTCAAAAGCCTTGCCGGCGAGGTCTATGAGGAATCGCTCATCGGCGTGTCGCCGGAAGACCGTCGCATCCTGATCCAGGTGCTCGACACCATCGTGCAGAATTTGACGGACGGCGAGACGTCGTCCCTCGAAAAGATCAAGAATTCGGAAGGGCGGGCAGCATGAACGCGGCAGCCAAGAAAGCAGACGACAACGTCACCAAGCTCGAGATGGAAGCGCCGACGAAGCCGGACGCTGCGCCAGTCTCCGCGGCAGCGGAGCCGCAGCCCGCACCGGCAGCACCGAGGAAGAAGCGCCGCACCGGCCGTTTCCTTTTGATGGTCGCCCTGCCGCTGGCGTTGCTCGCGGGCGGCGCCTATGTTTGGGTCACCGGCGGTCGCTACCAGGAGACCGAGAACGCCAACCTGCAGCAGGCCCGGATTTCGATCGCCTCCGACACGGCCGGCCGCATCGTCCAGGTCGGCATTGCCGACAACCAGACGGTCAAGGCGGGCGACCTTCTCTTCGTCATCGATCCCGAGCCTTACAAGATCGCGCTGGCCCAGGCCGACGCGGCTGTCGCCGCCGCGCGGCTCAATGTCGAGCAGCTGCGCGCCGCCTACAGCCAGGCGATGGCGCAGCAGAAGTCGGCCAAGAGCGAGGTCGACTATGCGCAGTCGCAATATGACCGCGCCGCCGATCTCGCTGAGAAGGGCATCAATGCCAAGTCGTCGCTGGACGAGGCCCGCAACGACCTCGACAAGGCCAAGCAGCAGCTTGCGGTCGCCGAGCAGGGCATCATCAGCGCCAAGGCGGCGCTTGGCGGCAACCCCGACATCGAGACCGACAAGCATCCGAGCGTGATGTCGGCGCTCGCCGCGCGCGACAAGGCCGCCTACAACCTCTCGCAGACCACGGTGAAGGCGCCGTCCGACGGCATCGTCTACCAGGCCTCGTCCTTCAAGGTCGGCCAGTATGTCTCCGTCGGCACGCCGCTGTTCGCGCTGGTCGAGACCGACGACACCTGGATCGACGCCAACTTCAAGGAGACGCAGCTCACCAATATGAAGCCGGGCCAGAAGGCCGAGATCGTGGTCGACACCTATCCGGGCCGGACCTTCGAGGCGACCGTCAAGGCGATCGGCGCCGGCACCGGCGCCGAGTTCTCGCTGTTGCCCGCCCAGAACGCCACCGGCAACTGGGTCAAGGTCACCCAACGCATTCCCGTGCGCCTGGAACTGACCGACCCCGACGCCAAGATGGCGCTGCGCACCGGCATGAGCGCGACGGTCACCGTCGATACCGGCGTCGCGCGTGGCCTGCCGTCGATCTTCGGTCACGCCACGGCCGGCGAGCACGCGCAATAAAGCAAAGTGAAGCCCGAGGCATGAGCCTCCGCAAGGGAATGGTCTGAAGGGATGGAGGGAAAGCCAAGCGTTTGAGGCGAGCCGCGTCGCGGCTTTGATCGAAGTTGAAGCTTTCGACACCGACCTGTCGGTCCTCAGGTTTCCGGGCGGCAGGTATCCGCTCCAACAGAGACTTCCGGTCGATGTAACCCCCACATCGGTCCTCGCGTCCCACCGCGACGAGGGTCTCAAAGGAAGGCCTCGCCGCCCGGAAACCCAATGTACCCGTTTTTGTTACCTGCTGGAAGTTCAGCACCATGAGCACGCCCGAACCCTTCAAGGAAGTACCGCACCGCGGCCTGATCACGGTCGCGCTGATGCTGGCGACGGTCATGCAGGCGCTCGACACCACGATCGCCAATGTCGCGCTGCCGACCATGACCGGCGACCTCGGCGCCTCGCCCGACAACATCAACTGGGTGCTGACCTCCTATATCGTCGCCGCCGCCATCATGACGCCGGTCACCGGCTGGCTCGCCGACCGCCTCGGCCGCAAGGAGCTGTTCCTGGCCTCCGTCGTCGGCTTCACCATCTTCTCCATGCTTTGCGGCATGGCGTGGAGCCTCGAGACGATGGTGCTCTTCCGCCTGCTGCAGGGTGTGTTCGGAGCGGCGATCGTGCCGCTGTCGCAGACCTTCCTGCTCGATATCAATCCCCGCGAACGCCATGGCCAGGCCATGGCCATTTGGGGCGCCGGCATCATGCTGGGACCGATCCTCGGCCCGACGCTCGGCGGCTGGCTGACCGAGAATTTCAACTGGCGCTGGGTGTTCTTCATCAACCTGCCGGTCGGCATCCTCGCCTTCATCGGCATGGCCGCCTATCTGCCTGTCATCGCCAAGCGCGTGCGCAGCTTCGATTTCTTCGGCTTCGCCATGATCTCGCTCGGCGTCGGCGCGCTGCAGCTGATGCTCGACCGCGGCGGCGAGGTCGACTGGTTCTCCTCGACAGAGATCTGGATCGAGCTTGCGCTGTCGATCACCGGCTTCTGGGTGTTCATCATCCACACGGTGACGTCCGAACGTCCCTTCATCGATCCAAAGATATTCCTCGACCGCAATTTCGTGACCGGGCTCGGCTTCATCTTCGTCATGGGCGTGCTGATCCTGGCTTCGATGTCGCTGCTGCCGCCGATGCTTGCCAACATCTTCGGCTACCCGACCGTCACCATCGGTGTCGTGTTGGGGCCGCGCGGCATCGGCACGATGATTTCGATGCTGTTCGTCGGCCGCATCATGCATAGGATCGACGCGCGTATTCTGGTCGCGATCGGCTTCCTGCTCACCGCGCAGTCGCTTTACACCATGGCGAGCTTCACGCCGCAGATGGACAACTGGCTGATCATCTCTTCGGGCGTCATCCAGGGCCTCGGCATGGGCATGGTGTTCGTGCCGCTCTCGGCAGTGGCCTTCGCCACGCTCGACGCGCGCTACCGCACCGACGCCACCTCGCTGTTCAGCCTGGTGCGCAATCTCGGCTCGTCGATCGGCGTCTCGGTGGTTGCGGCGCTGATGGTGCAGAACACGCAGATCAACCACAGCGAGCTCGGAGCCTTCGTCAACCCCTACAACCCCAACCTATGGGCAGCTTCGCCCGCGGCGGCGAGCGGTGATCCCATGGCCCTTTCGCAGGTCGACAGGCTGGTCAACGTCCAGGCGATGATGATCTCCTACATCAACGACTTCAAACTCCTGATGGTGATGACGCTGCTGGCCGTCCCGTTCGTCATCCTGCTGCGCAAGCCGAAGGCCGCGCCCGCGGGCGGCGCGCCGGCCGCGCATATGGATTGATTTTCATCGCGCCGCCTCTGCGATGCATAATCTCCCCCTTGAGCGGGAGACGTCGCCGAAAGGCGACAGAGGGGGTCGCCGCGCATGGAACGCCAACCTTCATCTGCACATCGCAAGCCGAGTCCGGTCGAACCGACCCCCTCTGCCTGCCGGCCATCTCCCCCTCAAGGGGGGAGATTACGCGTCGCTCCAGTCCCCTCTCTCCGCTACCTCCCCAGCACCAGTGCCCAGTAGCGCAGGCTGGGATCGCGGCCGTCGCGCACGTAAGCCAACCCGAAGCGGCTGAAATCCGGGTCGAGCATGTTGCGCCGGTGGCCGTCCGAATGCATCCAGATGTCAAACAGCTTTTGCAGGTCGAAACGTCCCTCGGCGATGTTTTCGCCCGCGGCGCCGCGCACGCCGTTGCCCTTCATGCGCGAGGCGAAATCCTTGCCCCAGCCGGTCGTGTGGCTCATACGGGCGCGCGACGCCATATAGCCGGCCTGCTGCAGCGCCGCCTGTTCGAGCTGCGCGTCCGGGATGAGCGCCGGCAGTCCGGCCGATGTGCGGATTGTCCTCAACGTGCCTGTGGCGGAAGACGACACGCCGGCGGCTTCGCCGGTCGGCAGCTGGACGCTGGTGCAGGCGGCAATGCCGCCGAGCGCCGCAAGGCCGACGGTCTTGAGCAATGTGCGTCTGTCGAGATGGGGGGAATCGGTGGTCAGGCTGGTCATCCGGCCTCTGATACCGGCGATCGTGGCTTTTGCCGGGCAGCCGATGAAAATCGCGTTATGCGGCGACATCCTCCGGGAGATCGGTTATCATCCCGGCGTTCTAGAAGTGGCAGCCACGGGCGGGCCACCCAGGCGGTGACCGCCCCCCGAGCGATACGGAGGACGGTTATGGCTGGTTTTCATGTCATGGCGGACGCGCAAGGGCTGCATGTGCAGCCCACGGTGCGCCACATCACCACGTCGGATCTATGGGACGCGCTAAGGCTCGGCGCCGAGGATTTCTGGGCCAAGCCCTCGCACTACGTGTTCCTGTGCCTGATCTATCCGGTCGTCGGCCTGATCCTGACGCGGTGGACCTCCGGCTCGAGTGCAATCCAGCTCGTCTATCCGCTGATGTCGGGCTTTGCATTGATCGGTCCCTTCGCGGCGATCGGCCTCTACGAGATCAGCCGCCGGCGCGAGCTCGGCATGAGCAGCCGCTGGCACCATGCGCTCGACGTGCGCCGTTCGCCGGCGCTGCCCTCGATCGCGGCGATCGGCGTCCTGCTTTTCGCGCTGTTCCTTCTGTGGCTGTTCACCGCGCAGTCGATCTACACCAGCCTGTTCGGCGCGGAGCCGCCGGCCTCCGTCGGAACCTTCCTGAGCGACGTGCTGACGACCGGCAAGGGCTGGACGCTGATCCTGCTCGGCAACGCTGCCGGCCTCGTCTTCGCGATCGTGGTGCTCGCCACCACCGTGATTGCCTTCCCGCTGCTGCTCGACCGCGATGTCGGCGCCGTCTCGGCGATCGAGACTTCGGCGCGCGCCGTAATAGTCAACCCGCTGCAGATGGCGCTCTGGGGCCTGACGGTCGCGGTGCTGCTGGTGATCGGCTCGATCCCGCTGTTTGCCGGCCTTGCCGTCGTCATGCCGGTCCTCGGCCACGCGACCTGGCATCTCTATCGCAAGGTGGTGGAGCCGCAGGATATCCGGCCCATCCGCCGGCCGATGTAGGCCGCGCCGGCTCGAACAAAGCAGACGTCCCGAAGCGGTTTACCGAGCCTGGTTCATGAAGATGTTCTTGAGGTCGCTCAAGGGGGCGGCTTTCGTGGCCGGGCTTTGGGTTGTCGGCTGCATTGATACTACGCGTGCCAACGCTGACGAGTTGGTGCATTTTGAAAGCGCGGCCGTGAAGCCGACGCCGTTTCAGGAGCGCATTGCGCAACAAAACTGGCGAGCGCTCCAGGCCATTCCCGGCACGGCATTGAATGGGTATCTGACGCGACCGCCGGGTGAGGGGCCGTTCCCGGCGGTCGTCGTTCTCCACGGATGTTCGGGCCTATTCCCAACTGTAGAGAAAACCTGGTCGCAGCGGCTGTCTTCCTGGGGTTACGTCGTACTCGTTGTCGACAGCTTCAGCACGCGCGGTATTCGCGAGACGTGTGATCACGGCCTGCTCACCGATGGCAGCCTGTTTGCTGATCGCGTTTATGACGCCTACGGCGCCTTGGAGTTCCTGTCCAAATTGAGTTTCGTCGACCCGCAGCGCACAGCGTTGATGGGGTTCTCCGCCGGTGGGATCGCAACGCTCGAGGCCGTGCAACTTGGCGGCGCCGAGCGGCTGATGGATCGCAAGTTCAAGGCGGCTGTCGCTTACTATCCGAATTGTTCGGCTACGAATGGCGACGTGGCGGTCCCGACATTGATCCTGATCGGCGAGCTCGACGATTGGACCCCCGCCAAAGATTGCCGGGAAATGATGGCGCAGCGCAGCGGCAAGGGCAGCGCCGTGCAGCTTGATGTCTTCAAGGGCGCTCGTCACGCCTTTGCCTCCCCGTCATTCAAGACGGGCACCGAGCAGTATGGCCACCGGGTGGAGTACAACGCAGCTGCGGCCGAAAAATCGGCAAGCGACGTCCACACGTTTTTGAAGCAGGCCTTCAGCGGATAACAGCCATAGCCCCGATCATCCGATCTCAGCGCTGCGCCTCGGTCGCCATCTTCAAAGCCAGCGCCGTCAGCACCGTGCCCATCATCCAGCGCTGGACGACCAGCCAGAACGGCCGTCCGGCGAGGAAGGTGGCGATCGAGCCCGCCGTCACCGCGATGATGGCGTTGACGGTCAGGCTGATCGAGATCTGCGTCACGCCGAGCACCAGAAGCTGCGACAGCACATGGCCCTTGGCCGGGTTGATGAACTGCGGCAAGAGCGACAGATAGAGCACCGCCACCTTCGGATTGAGCAGGTTGGTCATCAGCCCCATGACGAACAGCTTGCGCGGCCTGTCCTTCGGCAGCTCGCGCACCTGGAATGGCGAGCGGCCGCCGGGCCTTAGCGCCTGCCAGGCGAGCCACAGCAGGTAGAGCGCGCCGGCAAAGCGCAGCGCGTCATAGGCATAAGGCACGGCGAAGATCAGCGCGGTGATGCCAAAGGCCGCGGACACCACATAGAACAGGAAGCCCAGCGCCACGCCGCCCAGCGAGATCAGCCCGGCCCTCGGCCCTTGCGACAGCGAGCGCGAGATCAGATAGATCATGTTCGGGCCGGGTGTGAGCACCATGCCGAGGCAGATCAGCGCGAAGGTCAGATGGTTGGCGGCGTCGGGCATGGCTTGATCTCCAGCACCTGCGGCAGAGAAGGTCCGATGCCGGCGGGTACGGACATGTGCCTTGTGCCGCGCACGAGCGCAAGGGACTTGCCGGCGCCGTTCGTTGCGCCAGGGCGGGCAGTGCCGCAGGCTTTGGCAGCCTTTCTACTCACCGACGATCGAGGCTGCCGGACGAGGCGAGGTTATAGGATCGGCATGACGAAGGACGATCTTCCACGCGCCTTTCTCCCGCCGAAATATAGTGGTGGTTCGAAGTGCGATCGAAACAAGCTTGTCGCTGCCGCCGACCTTGGATCGGACCCGCTCGATCTCGATGATGTAACCCAAGTCGGTCGTTGCGTACTCGGAAATTCGGTCGAAGCCGATAACCTCTCCGTCTCGGTAGTTGGTAGCGGCACGGTCCATCGTTTCGGCAGCCTTCTTCCATCCTTTTGCCGGCGGGCCGAATGGATTGGCGATGACGACGTCATCCCGTTGTGAGAAGAGACTTTTCAATGGTTTGGGATTGCCCTTGACGAAGGCATCCAGGGCTAAATGATCCTGCTCGATGAGTTTCGCGAGGTCTGACAGCATCTCAGCATCCTCCGATGAAGGGGAAAGAGAATACTATCTGAAATCAAGCCCCTGATCCTGCCTTTTCGCTTCTTGGCGCGCCGGCGTTAGTTTATGTCCCTTACCCCACCACGCGCAAATTCGATAGCTCGTTCGCAATCTCCTTGAAATTGTCGGACAGCGTCGCGCCGGTTGCATTCCAGAAAAGCTTGGCGGGCTTGCTGGGGTCGGCGGGATCCTTGCGGAAGCGGGAGTCGGATGAGCAGGTCTTCAGGGCGTCCATCGCCTGCTTGTCGCCGGCGTCGGTCGCGGACATGTCGAGCGCAACCGTCATCACCATGATGTTGGCCGCCTTGGCGTGGTCGCAGAGCTTGGCCATCTGCTCGTTGAGCGCGTTGGTGTAGTTGCCCGAGGAATAGTTGAACTGGCCGATGTCGCTGGAGGTGCCGCCGAACAGGCGGGTGACCGAGGTGCCTTTGTAGCCGACGCCGGTATAGCCGTAGGCGGCATAGGTCGATTTGTTGCCGGCCGGATCGGAGTTCACCGTCGAATAGGTGTTCTCGCCGTCGGTAAGCACGATGACGACCTTGTCGTTGCCGCGTTCGGTCTCCGGCCGCCCTTCGGTGAACGGCGCCGTGCTGGAAACGGTGCGCCAGCCCCAGGCCATGCCTTCCGGCACGTTGGTGTTGCCGTTGGGCTGCATCAGGTCGACAGCCGCCTTGATGGCGGCCAGCCCGTCCGCAGTGGTGACGTCGGTGAGCGGCGTGACCGGCGTCGTGGTGCAGCTATAGTTGGGACCGGCGCCCGTTGCCAGCACCGGCGCATTGATCGGCCGCGGCATGAAATATTTGGCCATGTTGGATTGGCGCGTCTTGCCGGTGGTGCTCGACGGATCGTCGTTCCACCAGCTGTTGGCGGCGCCGTAGGTCGCGGGGTTCGGCTCGTCGGGATCCTGCGTCACCTTCCAGTGGTTGCCGGGTTCGTCGGGCGCGAACATCGGCACGAACATGGTCGCCGGGTCGCCTACCCCGATGCCGGTGTTGTTCGGCCCGCCGGACGCAGGCGTATCGTCGACATTGTAAGGGTAGGGACGCACTTCGACGCAGCCCTGCCAGCTCGCGAACGGGCCGTAGGTGTCGTTGTAGTCGTATTCGTTGTGGCTTCGCTTGCAGGTGTTGTTGGACCGGTATTCGTCGCAGACGACGCGCTTGCTGCCGACGATGCGCTCGTGGCTGGTGACCACCTTCATGTCGCGATAGAGCGAAAAGCGGGTCAGCGCCTGGCCTTCCTCGGTCCCCCAGCCGGTGCCGTTCTTGTACCAGATGCCGTTGATCTTCTGGGCGTGCTGATCGGCGGCGTTGAGCGTCGACCAGTCGAAATTCTCGTTGGCGACAGGCGACAGCCCGTAGACATCCATCCAGGAGGCGTTGTCGTTGTCCGGTCCGACATTGACCGAAGCCGCGAAGGGCACCAGGCTGAACTGGACCGGCTTGTCGATCTGCTTGATCTGCGCCGCCTGCTGCGCAAGCGTGTCGACCAACTGCTTGGCGGCCTGTTTGAGCAGGTCGATGCGCTTCTGCCCCGTGCCGGATCCTTTCGTCGACATCGAGCCCGAATTGTCGAGCACCATCGCCACTTCCAGTGTGTTCTTCAAGCGCACCTGTGACTTCATCTCGAGCTCAACGGGCTTTTTCGCGTCGACTTCGTCGACGCCGACGAGCATTGCCGAAGCCGGATAGAAATAGGGATGGTAGGTAAGCGTGGCGCTCATTGTCAGCAAGCCGCCGCCGGCCTGGCTGGTGGGCAGGGTGATGTTGAGCGCTACGTCCGCGGGGTCGATGGTGTTGAGGTTGGCGTTGAAGAAGTCGACGGCATAAGCCTTGATCTGGTCGTCGGTGGCGCCCTCCGCCAACCGCCTCGCGGCGGCAAAGTTCGCCGCATCGAGCGCATTCAGCACCATCTGCTTTTGGCGGTTGAGTTCGGTGAAATCGACTGCGATTGCCAGGGCGCCCATCAGCGGCACCATGGCGATCGCCGTCACCAGGGCATAGTTGCCACGCGGGTCGCGGCAAAAGCGAAGCCAGAATTCGCGCATCTTCGGCAAGCGGTTGCTCTTTCGGATCAGCTGACGATGCGCAGGTTCGACAATTCGTTGCCGATCGCCTTGAAGTCGTCCGAAAGCGTGGCGCCCGTCGAGTTCCAGAATAGCTTCGCCGGCTTGCTCGGGTCGGCCGGGTCCTTGCGGAAGCGGGAGTCGGAAGCGCAAGCCTTCAGCGCAGCCATGGCCTTCTTCTCGTCCGCCTTGGTATCGACCAGGTCGAGCGAAACCGTCATCACCATGATCCCGGCCGCCTTGGCGTTGGCGCACAGTGTCTGCATCTGTTCGTCCAGCGCGGCCGTATAGTTGCCGTCCGTATAGGTGGTCTTAGGCACCGCGGTGCTCGTATTCATGAACAGGCGCGTGACGCTTGCCAGTGCGGAATTGACTTTGCCTGTATAGCCATAGGCCGCATAGGTGGAACGGTTGTTGGCGTAACTGCCATCGCTGATTGCGCTGTAGGTATTGGCGCCGTCGGTCAGCACGATTACGACCTTGTCGTTGCCCTTTTCGTTGTTTGGCCGACCTTCGGTGAAGGGCTCGTTGCTTGAGACTGTCCGCCAGCCCCAGGCGAGCCCCTCGGGTACGTTCGTATTGCCAGTTGGCGCCATAGCATTGATGGCGTCAGTCAGTTGCTGCTTCTGCGCACTCACCGTGACGTCCTTGAGGGGCGTGATTGGACTGGTGGTGCAGGCTGCGTTCGGGCCGTCACCAGCACCGGCCGAAGTCGAACCGTAAGGCTTCACCAGAAAGTACTTCCGCATGTCCGATTGCCGCTGAACAGCGGTTGGGTTTAATGAATAGGGCCAGTCTGCCCACCAATTGTTCTCGTAGCCGTAGCTCAAGCTGTTGACATCGTTCGTGCCGTCGCGGTTGAAGTCGCGCCACAGCGTGCCGGGTTCGTCCGGAGCGAACATGGGCACAAAGAGCGTCGCAGGATTGGACGTGGTCGGCGTCGTGTCGTCGTCGTTGTAGGGATAAGGCCTCGCTTCGACGCACCCCTGCCAACTCGCATAGCGGCTGGTGGTGTAGACATATTGCGGGTCAGTCCAATGTCCGTCGGTGCATTTGCCCTTTTTGTTGTACGCGTCGCAGATGTACTGCTTTGAGTTCGGCACCTCTTCGCGACCCGATTCCACGGTCATGTCGGCATAAAGGCTGAAGCGGGTCAGGGGCTCACCCTTGGTATCGCCCCAACCGTCACCGCGTTTATACCAGGCGCCATTGACCTTCTCGGCGTACTTGTTCGGATCGTTGGCGGCGCTCATCGTCGTCCAGTCGAAGTTCTCGTGCTGGATCGGGGAGATACCATCTTGATCCATCCAGCTGTCGCCGTCATGCGTCGGCCCGACATTGACCGAGGCAGAGAACGGAACCAGCGAGAACTGCACCGGTTTGGAGATCTGCTTCATCTGCTGGGCCTGCAGCGCCAGCGTGTCGACCAGCTGCTTGGCGGCGGCTTTCAGCAGGTCAATGCGCTTCTGCCCGGTTCCCGAGCCCAGGGTCGACATCGATCCGGAATTATCCAGCACCAGCGCCACTTCCAGCGTGTTCTTAAGTCGGATTTCCGACCTCGCCGAAACATTGACAACGGTGTCGCCCGCAGTTCCGCCGAGCAGCATTGCCGCCGCCGGCAGGAAATAGGGGTGGTATTTCAGGGAAGCCTCCAGGACCAGGGTGCCGCCGCCCGCATTGTTATTGGGCAGCGTGACGGTCAGCGTCGTGTTGGCCGGAAGCACGTGCCTGAGATTGGCCTCGAAGAACTGCTTCGCGTAAGCCTTGGCGTCAGTGTCGCTCGCTCCGCTGACGATCTGCTGCGCTGTCGCGACGCCAGCAGCATCTAGGGCGCTGAGTGTCTCCTGCTTCTCTCTAACCAGCTCCGTAAAATCGACGGCCAGTGCCACGGCACCCATCAGCGGCACCATCGTGATGACCGTCAGCAGGGCGTAGTTGCCCCGCCTGTCGCCTATAAATCTGCCGATCATTGCGCTCAGCCCCACAGAAGACCCATATCGGTATGGGACCATGGTCGCATAGATCCTTAAATTTCAGCTTGCGTGAAACGTTCAAGCACGCACCGCCATTTTGACGGCGCGTTAACCCTGCGCTTCCGAACGGGCGTGGTCGCGGCTCGTCCCGGCGGCGATGGCGAAAGCTGGTGACAGGATGGAGCGCTTCGGTTATGCGGGACCGGCCATGGCGGCCTCCGAACCAAAAGGATGGCAGTCGCGGCTTTGCCCAAGACCAGCCTCAGGAAAACGGTATGGCGGACTCGCCAAACATCATCGCTTCGCTCGCCGATCTGACAGAAACCTACGCGGCCATTCTGTGCGACGTGTGGGGCGTGGTGCACAATGGCGAATGGCACTTCCCCGTCGCCGCGGAGGCGCTTGCCCGGGCGCGCGCCGCAAAAGTGCCGGTGGTGCTGATCACCAATTCGCCGCGGCGCAGCGCCGACGTCGTTGCGCAGATGCATGCGATCGGCGTTCCGGCAGATGCCTATGACCGTGTCGTCACCTCGGGCGACGTCACGCGCGACTTGATCGCCGAGGGACCGAGGAAGATCTTCCACATCGGGCCCGAGCGCGACTTCACCCTCTATGACGGCTTGGACGTCGAACTCGTGGAGGAATTCGAAGCCTCCGGCGTCGTCTGCACCGGGTTCTACGACGACGAGGTGGAGAAGCCCGCCGAATACGCGGAACTGCTGCAGCGGCTGCGTGCCCGCAATCTGCCCTTCATCTGCGCCAACCCCGACATCCTGGTCGAGCGCGGCGAGCGCACCATCTGGTGCGCCGGCGCGCTGGCGCGCGACTACGCGCAGCTTGGCGGCCGCACGCTGATCGCCGGCAAGCCCTTCGCGCCGATCTACAACCTCGCCATGAAGAAGGTCGCCGGACTGCTCGGCCACGCGGTCGAGCGCAAACAGGTTCTCGCCATCGGCGATGGCATGATGACCGACGTCAAGGGCGCCGCCGACAACGGATTCGACGTGCTCTATGTCTCGGGCGGGATTCATGCCCGCGACTATGGCGACCCGCTGCGGCCGGATCCCGAAAGGCTGGCGGGATTCCTCGCAACGCACGGCTATCGGCCGGTCGCCGTCATCCCGCGGCTGCAATAGGCGGGAAGCCGGACCATGACGGGCGCCCCGACATCACGCAGGTCGACATGACGCACGATTTCGAACGCATTTCGGCGGTCACGCCGTTGCCCGGGCATCTGCGCGGCGGCGTCGTGGCGATCGGCAATTTCGACGGCGTCCACCGCGGCCATCTGTCGGTGCTGGAGCGGGCGCTGGCCGAAGCCGGCCGCCGCGGCGTGCCGGCCCTGGTGCTTACCTTCGAGCCGCATCCGCGCAAGGTGTTCAGGCCGGACGTGCCGCTCTTCGTGCTGACGCCGCCGCCGATGAAGGCGCGGCTCCTGGCCAGGCTCGGCTTTGCCGCCCTCGTCGAGCAGCCGTTCACGCGCGACTTCGCCTCGCTCTCGGCCGAGGCATTTGTGACCGATGTGCTGGAAAACAGGCTGGGCGTCAGCCATGCCGTCACCGGTTTCGACTTCCACTTCGGCAAGGACCGCCAGGGCGGCCCGGCCTTCCTGATGGCGGCAGGCGAGCGCCACGGCTTCGGCGTCACGCTGGTCGACGCCTTCCGCGACGAAGGTGCCGAGGTGGTCTCGTCGAGCCGCATCCGCGCCCTGCTTTGCGAAGGCAAGGTCGGGGAAGCAGCCAGCCTGCTCGGCTATCGCTTCACCATCGAGAGCGAGGTGATCGCCGGCCAGCAGCTCGGCCGCACGCTTGGCTTTCCAACCGCCAATATGAAGCTTTCGCCGGAAGCCACTCTGAAGGAAGGCATTTACGCCGTCCGCTTGCGCCGCGCCGATGGCACGCTCCATGACGGCGTCGCCAGCTTCGGCCGCCGGCCGACCGTCGACGATAATGGCGCGCCGCTGCTCGAAACCTATGTCTTCGACTTCTCCGGCGATCTCTACGGCGAGATCTGCCAGGTGTCGTTCTTCAGCTATCTGCGCCCCGAGCTCAAATTCGATGGGCTCGATGCGCTGGTCGTGCAGATGAAGCGCGACGAGGCCGAGGCGAGGGCGCTGCTTGCAGGTGTGCGTCCGCTGTCGGAGCTGGACGCCGCCATCTGCTTCTGAGGTCTGGCAGGCGCGGTGGCGAAGAGAAGCCTCAAAGCGCCTGCGTCCGGCTAGCAGATTGCAAACCTTGGCGATTGGCGAAACGCCCTCTCATGTCGTCATCCCAGGGTCTTCGCGACGGAGCTTCGCTCCTGCTTCGCCCTGGGATGACCATGTTGGGCAGGCTTCGGCCGATCGCGAAGGTCGAGTTCCCTACCGCTTGAGCGCCAGTCCGGTGGCAATGAAGCTCCAGCCTTGGAAGACCAGGTCGACGGCCAGGAACATGCCGAGCACCCACAGGCTGTTGACCGGCCAGCCCATGGCGATGATCAGGCCAAGCAGGATGGTGATGATCGCGGCTGCCAGCAGCCATCCCCAGCCTTGCTGCGGCCGGTGGTTCCAGGCGACCCAGGCCCTCAGCAGCCCGGAAGCAATGAGCGCGACGGCGAGCAGAAACGTCAGCACTGCCGAGGCGAGAAGCGGGTTGTAGAAGGCGAAAAAGCCGGCGACGGCATAGAGCAGGCCACTGAGCAACCAGTAGAAGAAGCGCCCCCAGGTCTTGACGCCGAAAGCATGGATGATCTCGATGACGCCCGCCATCAGCATCAGCCAGCCGACGACATAGACCGAAGCGACGGTGGCGATGAAGAGATTGCCGAAGGCGATGCCGCCGAAAATCAGCAGCAGCACGCCAAGCGCCACGAACCACCCCCATTTGTCGCGCGTGCGTCCGATCGCGTCTTCCAGGGTATTGCCTTGCAAGCTCATGGCTTCGTCTCCCTGCAGAGTTCGCCGCGCATCCTGCGGTTGAAGGAAGGTAATCCCGATGTGATCACCCGTCCAGCGCGGTGGCTATTGCCAAGATGCACCGAAGCTGGTGTCATTTGACTTTGCGCAATGGAGGTACGGCGATGAAGCGATCCTATGGGCTCGCCCTGTTTTCCTCGGCTCTCGCCCTGTCCACTGTCGCTTCGCCTCTCGCCTTCGCGGCGCAGCCCGGCGATCCGCCGGACGGCATCGCCAAGATCGAGACGGTGGTCGTCATCTTCGCCGAGAACCGCGCCTTCGATAATCTCTATGGCCATTTTCCGGGTGCCGAGGGCATCGACAAGGCGAGCAAGGAAAGCTTGCAGCAGCGCGACCGTGACGGCTCGGTCCTGTCAGAGCTGCCGCCGGTCTGGGACGGGCTGACCGCCAAGGGCGTCACGCCGCCGGTGACGCAGGCAATGACCGAGCACCTTCCGAACGAACCGTTCACGGTGAACGACCCAAAAGGGTTCAACGTGCCGCTCAGCGTCGTGACGCATGATCTGTGGCATCGCTTTTACCAGAACCAGATGCAGATCAACGGTGGCAAGAACGACATGTTCGTCGCCTGGGCCGATTCAGGCGCCATGCCGATGAGCAACTGGGACGCCTCCAAGACCGATATGTGGGCCATTGCGCAAAAATACGTGCTCGCTGACCATTTCTTCATGGGCGGCTTCGGCGGCTCCTTCTTCAATCACCAGTGGCTGATCTGCGCCTGCGCGCCGTACTACGCGAATGCCGACAAGAGCCCGGCCAAGCCGTCGATCGCGGTGACGGACGCCAGCGGCACAGCGCTGAAGATCGCCGACAATTCGCCGAAATCGGCGCGCGACGGGATCCCGAAATTCGTCTCCGACGGCAACCTGACGCCGGATTTCTACGCGGTGAACACCATGCAGCCGCCATACCAGCCGAGCGGCAACGATCCGGCGCCCGGCGGCGATCGGCTGCTCGCGGATCCTAGCAAGCCCACCACGCTGCCGCCGCAGACGGAACCGACCATCGGCGACATGCTCAGCCTCAAGCACATAAGCTGGGCGTGGTATTCCGGAGCCTGGCAGTACACGCTCGACCACGGCAACAAAACACCGATCCCGAACTTCCAATATCATCATCAGCCGTTCAACTATTACGCCAATTACGCTCCGGGCACCGAGGCCAGGCGCGAACATCTGCGCGACGCCGGGTTGGCTGGCGCGAGCTTCATCCAGGCCATTGACGACGGCGCCCTGCCGCAGGTCTCTTTCTATAAGCCGCAGGGCAATCTCAACGAGCACTCCGGCTATGCCGACATCCAGGCCGGCGACCGCCATATCGCCGACGTCGTGGCTCATCTGGAAAAGAGCCCGCAATGGCCGCACATGCTGGTCGTCGTCACCTATGATGAGAACGGCGGCATCTGGGATCACGCCGCACCGCCCAAGGGCGACCGCTGGGGACCGGGCACGCGCATTCCCGCGATCATCATTTCGCCCTTCGCCAAGCGCGGCTATGTCGATCATACCCCTTATGACACGACGTCGATCCTACGCTTCATCACCGAGCGTTTCGAATTGCCGGTCCTGCACGGCATCGTGGTTCGCGACAAGGCCGTAGCCGCGCATGGCGAGCCGCCGCTCGGCGATCTTACCGGTGGGCTCGACCTGAATTGAGGGCGCGTTTTCGGAGGACCAACATGGACGCCGACCGGATCGTCGCGCTGGTCACGGCTGCCGGCATCGAGCTCACCGACCGCCGCCGCAACGCCAAAGGTGATGGTTGGTCGCTTAGCTTCTCCAGCGGCGCCACTGTTGAGGTGGGTGACGACGGATCGGCGCGCGTTGCCGGGAAGGGCTCGAAGGCCGTGGCCAAGCTGCTGGACATGCCGCACGCGCCGCGCGGCAGCTGAGCCGGGCGGCCGATCTCCATGCTGGCGGTCCGCGCCGCCTCTGTTACGGATCTTAAGTCAAAATTTACCGCACTGACGCCATGCCTTCTGCGCTGCCCGGTGTTCCTGCCGGCCTGTTTCGCGTAAGGGTTGACGATGCGTATTGTCGGGACGATTCCGCTGGTTCTCGCCTCTGGCCTGATGGCCGTCACCTCTGCCCAGGCCGGCGAGGGGAGCTGGATTTCCGGCGACTGGTACCTGACGCTCGGCGCCACCGGTCTCGTCGCCCCGAATTTCGAGGGCGGCAAGAAATATATGCTCAGCGCCCAGCCCATCATCTCGCTCGGCAAGGCAGGGCCGGAGGCGCGTTTCACCTCGCGCAACGACAACATCTCGCTGGCGCTGATCGACGACGGCAGCGTGCGCGCCGGCTTGACCGGCAAGTTCCTGTTCTCGCGTTCCAGCAAGGACGAATTGCAAGGCCTTGATCCGGTGCGCTGGGGCGGCGAGGTCGGCGGCTTCTTCGAATTCTATCCGCTGGATTGGGTGCGGGCCCGGGCGGAGCTCAGACACGGCATCCGCGCCCACAACGGCTTCGTCGCCGACATCGCGGCGGACGCCTTCTACGACGTCACCCCGACCGTCCGCATTTCCGGCGGCCCCCGTGTCTCCTTCGCCTCGGCCGGGTATTTCGACGCCTATTACGGCGTCAACGCCACGGAAGCGGCGGCCTCGGGCCTCAGCGAATACCATCCGGGCGGCGGGCTGAAGTCGACCGGGCTCGGCGGCGCGATCACCTGGAAAGTGACCGAGCCGATGACGGCCAGCGTCTTCACCGAATATTCGCGCCTGATGGGGCCGGCGGCCGATTCCAGCCTGGTCAAGGAGCGCGGCGACCGCGATCAGTGGACCGTTGGCGTGTCGACCACCTACCGTTTCAATTTCTCGATGTAAGTCAAAATACCGGCGCTTTGGCTTGAAATCCGCGCTTTATTCCTGCCGCGGCATCCGCTAAAAGCCACGCCATGACGAGCTTTTCGCGCCTTTTTGCGATCGCGATACGAATTACGGGCCCGGTGTTCCGGGCGGCCTGAGCGCCGCCGGAGCCGCCGGGACTTTTGCGCGCGGCCCCCTCGCGCTTTTTCCAGATCATGATAGTTCAACGCCCGAGCTATTTTGCCAACGGGCAATGCACATGGCAGACCAATGACCGACACCCCCGTGACCGATACTGCTGAAACCATCGACTATTCCAAAACGCTTTACCTGCCGCAGACCAATTTCCCGATGCGCGCCGGCCTGCCCGAGAAGGAGCCCGGCCTGGTCAGGCGCTGGCAGGACATGGAGCTTTACCGCAAGCTGCGCGATGAAGCCGCCGGTCGAGAGAAATTCGTGCTGCATGACGGCCCGCCCTACGCCAACGGCAACATCCATATCGGCCACGCCCTCAACAAGATCCTTAAGGACGTCATCAACCGCTCCTTCCAGATGCGCGGCTACGACGCCAATTACGTGCCGGGCTGGGACTGCCACGGCCTGCCGATCGAGTGGAAGATCGAGGAACAGTACCGGGCCAAGGGCAAGAACAAGGACGAGGTGCCGGTCAACGAGTTCCGCAGGGAATGCCGCGATTTCGCCGCGCATTGGATCAAGGTGCAGGGCGACGAGTTCCAGCGGCTCGGCGTCATCGGAGATTTCGACAATCCCTATACGACCATGGCCTATCACGCCGAAGCGCGGATTGCCGGCGAGCTTTTGAAATTCGCCATGTCCGGCCAGCTCTATCGCGGCTCGAAGCCGGTGATGTGGAGCGTGGTCGAGCGCACCGCGCTCGCCGAGGCCGAGGTCGAATACCAGGACTATGAGAGCGACACGATCTGGGCGAAGTTCCCGGTGGCGAGCCTTGCCCGGCCGGTCGACGCCGCCGATGCCGCGCCGGCGCTGAATGGGACGGCACTCGACCTGCTGGAGGCGCATGTCGTCATCTGGACGACGACGCCCTGGACGCTGCCCGGCAATCGCGCTGTCAGCTTTTCGCCGCGCGTCGCCTATGGCCTCTACGAAGTGACCGCGGCCGAGAACAGCTTCGGGCCGCAGCCCGGCGAGAAGCTGATCTTCGCCGACGCGCTGGCGGAGGACGCCGCTTCCAAAGCCAAGGTCACCTTGAACCGGCTTCACAACGTCTCCCCTGAACAGCTTGCAAGTCTTACGCTTTCGCATCCTTTCAGAGGACTGGGCGGCGGCTACGAGTTCCCCGTGCCGATGATTGCCGGCGAGCATGTCACCGACGATGCCGGCACCGGCTTCGTGCACACCGCGCCCAGCCACGGCCGCGAGGACTTCGATGCCTGGACGGATGCGGTGGCCGAACTCATCAAGCGCGGCGTTGACACCTCGATCCCGTTCCCGGTCGACGATGCCGGCTTCTTCACCAAGGACGCGCCGGGCTTCGGCCCGGACCGCGAGGGCGGCCCCGCGCGCGTCATCGACGACAACGGCAAGAAGGGCAACGCGAACCAGGCGGTGATCGAGGAGCTGATCAAGCGCACCGCGCTGTTCGCGCGCGGCCGGTTGAAGCACAGCTATCCGCATTCCTGGCGCTCGAAGAAGCCCGTCATCTTCCGCAACACGCCGCAATGGTTCGTCTATATGGACAAGGACCTCGGCGACGGCACGACGCTGCGCAGCCGCGCGCTGCAGGCGATCGACGACACGCGCTTCGTGCCGGCGGCCGGCCAGAACCGCATCCGCGCCATGATCGAGGAGCGCCCCGACTGGGTTCTGTCGCGCCAGCGTGCCTGGGGCGTGCCGATCGCCGTCTTCGCCGATGCCGACGGCAATGTGCTGAAGGACGAGGCGGTCAACCAGCGCATCATGGACGCCTTCGAGCAGGAGGGCGCCGACGCCTGGTTCGCGCCGGGCGCCAAGGAGCGCTTCCTCGGCAACCACGACGCCTCGAAATGGCATCAGGTGACGGACATCCTCGACGTCTGGTTCGATTCCGGCTCGACGCATGTCTTCACGCTGGAGGATCGGCCCGACCTCAAATGGCCGGCCGACGTCTATCTCGAAGGCTCCGACCAGCATCGCGGCTGGTTCCACTCCTCGCTGCTCGAAAGCTGCGGGACGAGAGGCAGGGCGCCTTACGAGGCGGTCATCACCCATGGCTTCACCATGGACGAGGAAGGCCGCAAGATGTCGAAGTCGCTCGGCAACACGGTCGTGCCGCAGGACGTGATAAAGCAGTCCGGCGCCGATATCCTGCGGCTCTGGGTGGTGACGACCGACTATTGGGAGGACCAGCGGCTCGGCAAGAACGTGCTGCAGACCAATATTGATGCCTACCGCAAGCTGAGGAACACCATTCGCTGGATGCTGGGCACGCTGGCCCATGACGACGGCGAGGACGTGCCGCTGGACAAGATGCCGGAGCTGGAGCGGCTGATGCTGCATCGCTTGGCCGAGCTCGACGAGGCGGTGCGCCAGGGCTACGACGCCTTCGAGTTCAAGCGCATCACCCGCGCGCTGCTCGACTTCATGGTGGTGGAGCTTTCGGCCTTCTACTTCGACATCCGCAAGGACGCGCTCTACTGCGACGCGCCGTCCAGCTTGCGCCGCAAGGCGTCGGTGCAGGTCGTGCGCCATCTGTTCGAATGCCTGGTGAAGTGGCTGGCACCGATGCTGCCCTTCACGATGGAAGAGGCCTGGCTCGACCGTCACCCCGAAGCCGCCTCGGTGCATCTCGACCAGTTCCCGGCCATTCCGGATAACTGGAAGAACGAGGCGCTGGCCGGGAAATGGCGCAAGGTCCGGCAGGTGCGCCGCGTCGTCACCGGCGCGCTCGAGATCGCGCGCGCCGATAAACTGATCGGCTCCTCGCTGGAAGCCGTGCCGGTGGTCACCATCGACGATGCGGCGCTGGAAGCAGCCATCGCCGATGTCGACATGGCCGAGATGGCGATCACCAGCGATCTGGTCATCAGGCATGGCAAGGCGCCGCAAGGCGCTTTCACGCTGGATGACGTCAAGGGCGTCGCGGTCGTCGTCGAGAAGGCCGAGGATCGCGGTCTGGTCAAATGCGCGCGCTCCTGGCGCTACACGGCCGATGTCGGGCAGGATCCGGAATTTCGCGATGTCTCGGCCCGCGATGCTGCCGTGCTGCGTGAACTGAGGGCGCTCGGGCGTTTGTAGGTGCATGTCGCCCAAAAGTGTGCAGCGGTTTTGGGCTAGCGATTTGCACCCATCAAATAAGTGCAAAAGTGCCACGCCGGGCGGCGCAAATTCGCCCGCGCGTTGCCCTAGACAAGCGGTTGAGGTAAACACGCGACACTCCGGCAGACAAATTGTCGCCGGATTTCCATCGCAAACGCGGGGAAGAAGGGGACCGCGCCCCTGTGGCCGGTGGCGACCGAAAGGCTTTAAAGTGGGACTTTTTGGCATGACCGAAAGAACGTTTGCGCGCGCCGCGCTGCTGGCGCCGCTTGTGGCATCGGCCATGGCTATGTCGGGCTGCGTCGGCTCTCCGACCTACGGAACCGACAAGACCGCCGCCGAGCAACTCGCCGACGACGTTTCGGGCGCCGTCGCGATCACGCCGAAGCGCCGCGATCCTATCGACTATAAGCCGCGCCCGGACCTGGTGAAGCCCGCGCCGGGACAGAAGGAAACTCTGCCGCCACCGCAGGAAAGCATCCAGACGGCGAGCGCCGACTGGCCCGAATCGCCCGAGGCGCGCCGCGCCCGCATTCGCGCCGACGCGACCGCCCACCAGAACGACCCGAACTACCAGCCGGAAGCGGTCGAGGACGTTCAGACCGACCCGGTGGCGGTGAAGAAGGCTTTGGCCGATTCTGCATCCAGCCATCCGCCGCGCTGGTCGCCGGACGATTCCAGCGCGACCCGAACCGCCGAGATCCAGCGCCGCCTAGCGGAGCAGAAGCAGGGCAATCCCAATGTCCGCAAGTATTTGAGCGAGCCGCCGCTTGCCTATCGTCAGGCCGCCGACACCGCGCCGCAAAACGAGCTCGGCGAGGACGAGTACAAGAAGGAGCGCCGGCTCAAGGCGCAGGCGGAAGGCAAGAAGGGCGGCGGCTGGTTCGACTGGCTGGGGCTGTAAGTAGCGAATAGCGAATAGGTCTCTGTTGCTCACTACTCACGACCTGCTTCTTTGCTACTCACTGCTTGCGTCAACCATTCACCATTCACTGCCATTCCGCCTCTCGCGAAAGAACTCCTTCAGGATGAGGGCCGCTTCGCTTTCGCCCAAGCCGGAATAGACGTCCGGCGCGTGGTGGCAGGTGGGCGAGGCGAAGAAGCGCACGCCGTTGACCACCGCGCCGCCCTTCGCGTCGGCGGCGCCGAAATAGAGCCGGCGGAGTCTCGCGAACGAAATGGCGCCGGCGCACATGGCGCAGGGCTCGAGCGTCACATAGAGATCGTGACCGGTAAGCCGCTCGCTGGCGAGTTGCCGGCAGGCTTCGCGGATCGCCAGCATCTCGGCATGCGCAGTCGGATCGGCCAGCTCGCGCGTGCGGTTGCCGGCCTTGGCCACGACAATGTTGCCGTTGGCGATCACCGCGCCGACCGGCACTTCGCCCCGGCTTGCGGCCGCTTCGGCTTCCTTGAGCGCCAAAGCCATGAAATCCGGCCGCTTCACGCGCTTTGCATTCCGATTACTCCTCGCCACCCGACGGTGATCCTGTTATCTAGCGCGTGACCCTGAAAACCGGAATCGGTTTTTGCCGCGCTGCTGCATGCGCAAATCAAGATGACACTGCCTGCATAACGCGTCCGACCTGGCGCGTGCGCCGCGGCAGTCCAAGAAGAGCAAGATCCATATGGACGACGACAAGAAATCATCACGCAAAGGGCCGGGCAAAGGCGGATCGAAACCGACGCCGCGCGGTGACAAGCCGTTCCGCCAGGGAGCGCGTTCGCAGGGCAAGCCCTTCGAGAAGCGCGATGGCGCGCGCAAGCCTTACACGCAGCGTGACGACAGGCCGATGGCCGCCGATGGCGAGCGTCCTGCGCGCGATTTCAAGCGCAGCTACAAGCCGCGCGCGGTCGAGGGCGCGGAACGCGGAGAACGACCGTTCCGCAAAGGACCGCGCCCCGAGGGAAAGCCGTTCGAAAAACGCGATGGCGCCCGCAAGCCCTATATGCCACGTGGCGATCGGCCAGCGGCCGCGGAAGGCGAGCGCCGCGATTTCAAACGCAGCTACAAGCCTCGTGACGGGGGCGAAGGTGGAGAGCGTGGCGAACGACCGTTCCGCAAAGGTCCGCCGCGCGACGGCAAACCCTTCGACAAGCGCGAAGGCCGCAAGCCCTACACGCCGCGCGGCGACCGGCCGATGGCCGCCGAAGGCGAACGCGCCGAACGGCGCTTCGACCGCCCCAAGCGCGACTTCGGCGATCGGCCCAGGCGCGACTTCGCCGACCGGCCGCAGCGCGAAGACGGCGGCGAGTTCGCGCAGCGCCCGAAGCGGGATTTCGCCGATCGAGCGCCGCGCGACAGCGCCGCGAGAAAGCCGGAAGGCGGCTTCAAGCCGCGCCCGCGGCCCTCGGAAGCAGCGCCGGAGGCCGGCGAGCGCATCGCCAAGCGGCTGGCGCGCGCCGGCATCGCCTCGCGCCGCGACGCCGAGGAACTGATCGCCGCCGGTCGCGTCAAGGTCAACGGCAAGGTGCTGTCGTCGCCGGCCTTCAACGTCATGCCCAACGACGTCATCCATCTCGACGGCACGGAGATCCCGCCGATCGAGCGCACAAGGCTGTTCCTGTTCCACAAGCCGGCAGGCGTGGTCACCACCAACCGCGATCCGGAAGGCCGCAAGACCGTCTTCGACGTGCTGCCGGCCGATCTGCCGCGGCTGATGACCGTCGGCCGCCTCGACATCAACACCGAAGGGCTGCTGCTGCTGACCAATGACGGCGGGCTGTCGCGGGTGCTCGAACTGCCGGCCACCGGATGGCTGCGGCGCTATCGCGTGCGAGTCCACGGCAAGGTCGAGGAGAGCAAGCTCACCGCCTTGCGCGACGGCATTGCCGTCGACGGCGTGTTCTACGGCTCGGTCGAGGCCTCGCTCGACCGCGAGCAGGGCAGCAATGCCTGGCTGACGATCGGCCTGCGCGAAGGCAAGAACCGCGAGGTCAAGAATATCCTCGGCGCGTTGGGGCTGGACGTGACGCGGCTGATCCGCATCTCCTACGGGCCGTTCCAGCTCAACGAGCTGCCCGAGGGGCACGTGCTGGAGATCAAGGGCCGCACGCTGCGCGAGCAGCTCGGCGAGCGGCTGGTTGAAGAGTCCGGCGCCAATTTCGACGCCGAGATCCAAAAACCGTTCTCCAACAAGCCGGTGCGGCGTAGCGAGCCGCGCCGCGATGAGGACGAGCGGCCGAAATTCACGCGCGAGGGCGACCGCCGACCGATCGGCGAGGGCGGGCTGATCAAGGCCCGCAAGCGTCGTGAGGGCAGCCGCGACGAGGCGCTGAGCAAGCTTTCGACGAAGCCCGAGCGAGCCTTCGGCGAACGCGGTCCCCAGTCTCGCTTCGACAAGTCTGGCTTCGGCAAGTCTCGCTTCGACAAGTCTGGCTTCGACAAGCCTGGCTTCGACAAATCCGAGCGCGGCTTCGGCAAGTCCGAGCGCGGCTTCGGCGGCAAGGCCGGCGGCAAGAAAGGCGAACCGCGGCCGATCGAACCGCCCGGCCAGCGCAAGGCCAATGTCTGGATGGCGCCGGGCGCGCGTCCCATCGGCAAGGGCAGGGCGGAGGCCGACGCCGCGAAGGCCGCGGAAGCGAAGGCGCGGAAGGCGTCGTTCAGGCCGGGCGGCAAGGGCACGCCGTTCGGCAAGCCAAGAGACGATCGGCCGGAGGGAAGCGGCGGCGACAGGCCGCGCGGTCCGAAGGGGCCGAGGGGTGGCAATGCGGATCGTCGGCGGTGAGTTTCGCGGGCGTCCGCTGGCGACGCCGCGTTCCAATGCCATCCGTCCGACCACCGATCGCACCCGCGAGGCGGTGTTCAACGTGCTTGCGCATCGCTATGCCGAAAAGCTCGAAGGCGGCCGTGTGCTCGATCTCTTCGCCGGCACCGGCGCGCTCGGGCTGGAGGCGCTGTCGCGCGGCGCCTCCTACTGCGTCTTCATCGAGGAATCGGCGGAAGGGCGCGGGCTGATCCGCGACAATGTCGAGGCCTTCGGGCTCACCGGCCGGACCAAAATCTTCCGCCGCGACGCGACCCATTTGGGCGAAGCCGGCACGCTGTCGCCTTTCGGCCTGGTCTTTGCCGACCCGCCCTATGGCGAGGGCCTCGGCGAGCGGGCGCTGCGCTCGGCAAAGGCCGGCGGCTGGCTCCTACCCGGCGCGCTCTGGGTGGTCGAGGAGGCGGCGTCCGCGCCGTTCGAACCGGGCGCCGGTTTTTCCGTGGTGGACGAGCGCGGCTATGGCGACACGGTGATCCGGTTTGTCGAGGTAGGGTGAGGGGCACGTCCCTTCTCCCGCAAGGGAAAAGGAAATGACGCACGCGCCTCGAAAATGACGAACAAATCACTTTGCCTCGCCATGGAACCTTTTCTATCGTCGCGCGACCGAAACCGGAGCATTTGATGACATTGAACACCAGAGGCCTGCGCGCAGCATTCCTTGCCGGCGCGCTGGCGTTCGCGGCGCAGGCTCCGGCACGCGCCGCCGACGAAGCCGCGGTCAAGGATTTCCTGCTCGAGAACGGCCTGGAAGTCGTCGTCATTCCGGACCATCGCGCCCCGATCGTCACTCATATGGTATGGTACAAGATCGGCAGCGCCGACGAGCCGCCCGGCAAATCCGGCATCGCGCATTTCTTTGAGCATCTGATGTTCAAGGCTACGAGCAACCACGCAGCCGGCGAGTTCGACCGCGCCGTGGCCGACATCGGCGGCTCGAACAACGCCTTCACCTCCTACGACTACACCGCCTTCCATGAGACGGTGCCGCCTTCGGCGGTCGAGGAGATGATGGGGTTCGAGGCCGACCGCATGCGCAACCTCGTCCTCACCGACGATGTCATCAAGACCGAGCGCGACGTTATCCTGGAGGAGCGCCGCTCGCGCATCGACAACGATCCGCAGGCAGTGCTGGACGAGGAGGTCGACGCGACGCTCTGGCAGAACCAGCCCTACCGCGTTCCGGTGATCGGCTGGATGCAGGAGATGGAGCAATTGAACCGCGAGGATGCCAAGGCCTTCTACGACACCTTCTACCGGCCGAACAACGCCGTGGTGATCGTCGCCGGCGACGTCGATCCGGACGCGGTGAAGGCAATGGCCGAAAGGACTTACGGCAAGGTGGCGCGCGGGCCGGACCTGCGGCCGCGCATCCGCCCGGTCGAGCCGGAGCAGAACACCAAGCGCACCGTGACGCTGACCGATGCGCGCGTCTCGGTGCCGAGCTTTTCCACGCAATGGGTGGTGCCGTCCTATCACACCGCCAAGCCCGGCGAGGCTGAGGCGCTCGATCTCCTGGCCGAAATCCTGGGCGGCGACAACCGCAGCCGCCTCTACCAGCAGCTGGTGGTGAAGCAGGGCATCGCCTCCGGAGCCGGCGCCTTCTTTCAGGGCACCATGCTCGACGCCACCAACTTCACCGTCTATGGGTCGCCGCGCGGCGACGCCAAGCTTTCCGACGTCGAAGCGGCGGTCGATGCCGAGGTCGCGCGCATTGCCAAGGACGGCGTGACCGGTGACGAGCTGGAGCGGGCCAAGACCCGCTATGTCCGTTCGATGGTCTTTGCTCGCGACAAGCAGGACGACATGGCCAATATGTACGGCTCGACGCTCGCCACCGGCGGCAATGTGAAGGATGTCGAGGAATGGCCCGACCGCATCCGCAAGGTCACTGCCGCAGAGGTCAAGGCCGCGGCCGCCCGCTACCTGGTGCTCGACCGCTCGACGACCGGCTATCTCCTGCCGCAACAACAGGCGGGGAATTGATGATGAGCATGGAACGCGGACGAATGGGCGCTTCTTCCCTTCTCCCCTTGTGGGGTCCGAAGGACGGGGCGAGACCCGTGGCTCGCCCCCGGGCGGTGGACGCGAAGCGGCCGGATGAGGGGCGCCCCAGCTGGGCGATATGCTCCTCCGTCTCGGCGCTGTGCGCCGATCCACCTTCTCCCACAAGGGGAGAAGGGGGGGTCTACCGTATCGTCGCAACCCTCTGCTTCGCCCTATTCTTCCTGCTCTTGCCGGCGCTGGCCGCCCACGCGGAGATGAACATCCAGGAGGTGAAGTCGAAGAAAGGCATCACCGCCTGGCTGGTCGAAGACCATTCGATCCCACTGGTTGCCATCCGCTTCGTCTTCGACGGCGGCACCGCGCAGGACCCCGCCGGCAAGGAAGGTCTGGTCAATCTGATGAGCGGCCTTTTCGACGAGGGCGCCGGCGACCTCGACAGCGAGGCCTTCCAGTCGAAGCTGGACGATGCCGGGGCCGAGATGAGTTTTCAGGCGGCACGCGACGGCCTTTATGGCTCGATGCGCATGCTGTCCGACCAGAAGGACGAGGCGTTCGGCCTGCTGAAGCTGGCGGTGAACAGCCCGCGCTTCGACCAGGCGCCGATCGACCGCATCCGCGCCCAGATGCTCTCGGGCATTCTCGCCAACGAGCGCGACCCCAACACGATCGCCCAGCAGCGCTGGCTGCGCGCGATCTATGGCAAGCATCCCTATGCGCGGCCGGATGAGGGGACGAAGGAGAGCCTGGCCACCATAACGGCCGCCGACATCAAGGCCTTTCGCAAAGCGAGTTTCGCGCGCGCCGGCCTGCATGTGGCGGTGGTGGGCGACATCGACGCCGCCACGCTCTCCGGCAAGCTGGACGAGGTGTTCGGCGACCTGCCGCAGACGCAGATGCTGGCCCAGGTGGCGGACGTGTCGCTGAAGCTCGGCCAGCAGCTGGAAGTGAACTACGACCTGCCCCAGACCTCGCTGCAGCTTGCCTGGCCCGGCGTCAAACGGAGCGATCCCGATTTTTACGCGGCCGTGCTGATGAACGAGATCCTCGGCGGCTCGACTTTCACGTCGCGGCTTTACGAGGAGGTGCGCGAGAAGCGCGGCCTTGCCTATAGCGTCAGCTCCGATCTCGTCGATCACGAGCATTCCAATGCGCTGCTGGTGACGACGGCGACGCGTTCCGACCGCGCCGCCGAGACGCTCGCCATCGTGCGTCAGGTGGTGAAGGAGATGGCCGAGAACGGCCCGACCGAGGAGGAGCTCGCGGCGACCAAGAAATACATGATCGGCGCCTACGCCATCAATAATTTGGACTCCTCCAGTTCCATTGCCGCGACGCTGGTCGAGCTGCAGCTCGACAATCTCGGCATTGACTACATCAAGCGCCGCGCCGCGCTGATCGATGCGGTGACGCTTGCAGACGTCAAGGCCGCGGCAAGGAAGCTTCTGTCGGCCGACCCGGCGATAATGGTGATCGGACCGCCGCTGGTGCAGGTGGCGGGAGCCCGCAAGGGATGAGCCCGACCTTCGCGGTTGCCTTCGGCGGCGGCGGCGCGCGGGGGCTGGCGCATATTCACGCCATCGAGGCGCTGGACGAGCTAGGGATCAAACCGGTGGCGATCGCCGGCTCCTCGATCGGCGCCATCATGGGCGCCGGCATGGCCGCCGGCATGCGAGGGGCGGAGATCCACGAGTACAGCCGCTTGATCCTCGGCAGCCGCGCCGAGGTGGCCGCGCGCATGTGGCGCTCGCGGCCGGGCACGATCGCCGAGGCCATGCAGGGTGGCATCCGCGTCGGCCAGTTCAATATCGAGCGCATCCTGAAGGCCTTCCTGCCTGACGCCATTCCGGCGACCTTCGAAGAGCTGAAGATTCCGCTCAAGGTGACGGCGACCGACTATTTCGGCCACAAGCTCGCGGTGTTCTCGCAGGGCGATTTGCAATCGGCGCTGGCGGCCTCGGCCGCCATTCCGGCGGTGTTCCGCCCGGTGATGCGCGACGACCGATTGCTGATCGATGGCGGCATCTACAACCCGGTGCCCTTCGACCTGGTCGAGAAGGACGCCGACATCATCATCGCCATCGACGTGGTCGGGGCGCCGAGCGACGTCGAACGCAAGCATCCGACCACGGTCGACCTCATGTATGGCGCCACGCAGCTGATGATGCAGTCGATCATCGCCAACAAGCTGCGGCAGCACCCGCCGGATATTCTTATCCGCCCGGCCGTCTCGAAATACCGCGTGCTCGATTTCCTGAAGATCGAGACGCTGATGGCCGACACCGTCGAGATCAAGGACGAGCTGAAGCGCGCCGTCGAGAAGACGGTCGCCGAGCGCGGCGGCAAGCTCGGCAAGGCGGTGTGAGAGGTGGGGCAGGCCTGATCCGCTAGGTGGAAGACCGATTTCTATTTGCCTGCGCGATGCAGTTTATCCACCCTCTGCGTACAAGTACGCATTTTGTCATTAACTCTTCTTCGAATTCGACGTTGACGCGCGCTCCGGTAAAGTTAATAATATCCTAATATATAGGGTAGCGCGAATAAGCTCCCGACCGGCAACAACGAGTACGGCGCTACTGGGGTAGGGGAAAAGCAACGCGGCGATCTATCGCCGTCGTAGCCATCACCATCGAGCCTCCACCTGTCTGTGAACCGCTTTTGGGCTGGCCGTTCACGGGCCGGACCGTCGGGTTGCGCCTGGTTGCATGGCACTCTGATCCTTTCCTCTCCCCGTCAGACTGGGCGCCGATGCATTCGGCATGGGGTAGTCAGCCGTCTCCGACGGCCAACGAGCAGGCGCGGAGCGTGTCTGCCAGGGGGATGAAAGATGGCCACAACCGTTGGCACGAGCAGCAACGACAATCTGGTTGGCGGCAGCGGAGATGACATTCTGTCCGGGGGCGCCGGAAGCGACCGTCTGAATGGCGGGTCTGGCGCCGACACGCTCGACGGAGGCAGCGGTTTCGATACAGTGCTTGGCGGCTCCGGTGCGGATAAGCTCATTTATCGAGCGTGGGAAAATCAGTACAAGATTGGCGGCCAGGTTTACGGCACGGGCACAACGACCGGGCAAACCACCTTTTCCGGCTACGATGTCTATGATGGCGGCAACGGAAGCGCCGCCAAAGGCACCGCCGAGATCGATACGCTTTTCATCTACCTGAGCAATGACCAGCTCAATAACTCCTCGTTTATGGCGACGCTTAACAGCGAGATCGCTCAGTTTCGCGCTTTTATCACCGCAAATTCGAACACCAATACCGGCCAGGCGGGGCAGGCAGAATTCACCTTCACCAGCATCAATTTGAAAGTCTCCGCGATCGAGCAGGTTTTCGTCGCCCGGGACCCAGGCTCACCTGTCGGAATTGACGACACCAACGCCGCGGATCCGGTGCGCGAGGCCGGTGTTGGCCCGGGAAACACACCTTTAGCGGGCGATCCCACAGCCGCGGGCAACGTGCTGTCTAACGATACGGATGCGGACGATGGCCAGGCGTCCTTGGTTGTCTCGGCGGTCCGGACAGGTCCGGAATCAGGATCTGGAAATGGCGGGACCGTCGGATCTCCGTTGGTGGGCACCTATGGCTCACTGACCTTGAATGCGAACGGAACTTATACTTACACGCTCAACAACACCGATCCGGACACCAACGCTCTGGCGCAGGGCGCCACTGTTACCGAGGTGTTTACATACACCGTCCGTGACCCGCATGGGTTGACGGATACGGCGCAACTGACCATCACCATCACTGGAACGAATGACATTGTCTCGATCACCAGCGGCGCACAGAACGGTGCGGTCGTCGAAGATGCCAACACGACACCTTCGGCGACTGACTCGCTCAACGCTGCCGGCACGATCACCTTCAACGACGTCGACCTCAGCGATGGCCACACTGCGTCGTTCACGCCGACCGCCGGTGAGACTGCGCTCGGCACCTTCTCGCTTGACCCTGTCAGTGAAGCCGCGAACGCCGCCAACGGCTCGGTGCAATGGCACTACGCCCTCAACAACGCCGCCGCCCAGTATCTGGCCGACGGCCAGAGCGTGGTCGAGCACTACACCGTAACGGTCAACGACGGCCATGGCTCGGCGGCAACGCAGGTCGTAACCGTCACCATCACCGGCACCAACGACGCGGCGACGGTGAGCTCGGACTCGAAGTCGGTGACCGAGGGCGACACGGCAGCGGCGCTGAACGCCAGCGGCCAGCTGACGATCACCGACCCCGACACGGGTGAAGCGCATGTGGTGGCGCAGACCAACGCGGCCGGCACCTATGGCGACTTCTCCATCGACGCCGACGGCGCCTGGACCTACACCGGCAACGACGCGCACAACGAACTGACCGC